>JAGVLI010000142.1 GCA_020054355.1 Planctomycetales bacterium
GAAGCTGTCCGGCCGGGTGAATCCCACGGCGGCCGTGCCCCTGTCGGGGTCCACCGCGCCCGTCGTTGCCCAGCCGGGCTTCACCGTGCCGGCCTGGATTGCCGGCTATCGCGGTCAATTCCAGGCGCCGAAGCCCTCCGTCGGCTGGCAATACCTGTGGAACGCGAAAGGCGCGATCGGCAAACCGGCGCACTACAGTCCGTTGCTCCCCGTGGGAACCATGTTTAACCTGGACGGCGTGGCTGGCCAGCCCCGGGCCGATCCCGCCGGCTATGTCTACCTGAGCAAGGATATTGGGCATCCGGGACGGGGCGTCAATCAGGCGGCGGGTTTCGATCGTTACGCCATCGCCGCTTTCACGCTGCAGGAACGGCACGGCGAGGGCGAGTACAGCCTGGTGCAGTCGTCCATCAGCGGCGGCAACGGCCTCCGCGTCGTCGTCCAGGTCAACGACCAGTCCCCGGCTTTCAGCCTCGATGTGCCGCGAGCGGCCAAGTTGGCGGCTTTCAACACCGCCCTCGGCCGGCTGCGCCCCGGCGATACGGTCTATGTCGGCGTCGGGCCAGCCAGCCACGACGGTTCGGACACCTTCACGGATTTCGACTATGTCATCGCGCGCGGCGCGCCGACCCAACTCACGCCTCGGCGGCAAGTGCTGTTCGCCACTGGCTTCGAGGACGGCTGGGAAGGCTGGACCAATCGCGGCCAGGCCGAGCGCGGCCTGGATACCGAGCAGCCGCACCAAGGCAAGCAAGCCTTTCGCCTCGTGACGCCGGCCGGCGCGCCGTTGCAATATCAGCAAATCTGGCGCTACGTGGACGAAGCCGCGCTGCCGGGCAACCGCTATCGGGCCTCGTTCTGGGTGCGCACCCAGGGAGTGGCCGCCACGGATTCCGGCCCTTACGGCTATCTCGAATTTCTCTCCGGGCAGACACGAACCGATCTCAAGCACACGAAGGTCAACCCCAAGAACGGGGTCAACGGCTGGGAACAGCTGACGGTGGAGGCAGTGGTACCCGCCGGCACGAAGCAGGTGCGCTTCGGCCTGGTCTTGCAGGCGCACGCCACCGCTTGGTTCGACGACGTCGAAGTCGTCCGCGAGGCCATCTTCCAGCCGGGACCGTGAAGCCATTCGAGCCGACTTGCCACGCCATGATGCAAGACCGTGCGTTTGCTGTTGTCCCGGAACAATGAACCGGCTCATTCGTCCAGGCCCCGCGCGATCGGCGGTTCGCCCGAACTCGGCCCGCGCGTCTGACCGCCGCCGGAAACCGTGGTGCTCTCTTCCTTCGCCACCGACTCCTGCAACGTGGCGCATTTCAATTCCACCCGGAAGCGGGCGTCGCCCGGCTGCACTCCCTGCACTTCGACCGTGTAGTTGATCTTCTGGCCGACGGGCAGCGAGTCCAGCACCGGGAAAATCAGCCGGTTGCCTTCCTGCCTGGGTGGACTCAGCGGGCCGCGCGTGTTGGTGATCTTCACCTGCGGCGGCACGATGGCCACGATCTCCACCTTGCCGCCCGCCAGCGTCCCCTGGTTAATCACGTCGATGACGTAGCTGGTGGCCCCGCCGACCTCCACCGGATCGAGCGTGTCGCGCACATCCAGCTTGAAGGCCGGCAAGCCCTCGATTTCGAGACTGGCCTGCGTGCGGTCGAGCAGACCCGGCGCGGCCGCCGCCGTGACGACATGAAACGTTTGCGGGGCCAGCCTCGCCGAGTTGGTCGTCAGTTGCAGCGTCTGGCGTTCGTTGGGCTGCAGCGCCGGCAAGACCCAGGTGATTTCGCCATTGCCAGTCGGCGTGCCGCCCTGGCCGGCGCTGACGAAGGTCAGTTCCGGGGGCAGCAGGCTCTTGACCGTCACGTTCTGCAAGGGCAGCTCGCCGGAGTTGCCGACCACGATGTTCCAGACCGCTTGCTTGTTCACGTAACTGCGTGCGGGGCCGGTCAGCTCGACCTTGAGCTGACCGCGCCGCACCGTGACCGCATGCTCCTTGCCTGCCGTCAGATCGCCGTCACCCGCCGCCGACACCCGATTGACCAGCCGGCCCACCTGTCGGGGTGTCAGCCGCAGCACTTCCGTTTTCGACTGCCCGGCTTCCAGGGTGCCAATCGTCTTCTTCACCGGATTGGCCCGGCTGTCGTGCTCCAACCCCGCGTCGAAGGTGTCCATCAGCACGACGTTCGTGACCGGGCCGGTGCCGGGGTTCGTCACCGTGACCCGGAATTCGATGGGCACATCCTGCATGGCGGTTTCCGGGCCGGCAATCTGAATATCCAGCCGGGGCACGGTGATATCCGTGACTGCTTGTCGCTGGTCGCGCAGGCCATCTCGGCTGGAAGCCAGGATCATGTGCGTCGCCGGGCCGGGCCGCACGCCCCGGAAGACCGCTTGCACCGCATGGGTCTTGCCGCCCGCCAGCGGGGGCAACGTCCAGATCAACTGGCCGCCCGAGAGAGTCGCCGGTGGGTCGGAACGCACGTATTGCAAGCCGTCCGGCACCTGGCTGCGCAGCGTGATTTCCTGCGATTCCACCGAGCCGGTATTGGCGACCGTGAGGGTGCAGGCGACTTCCTGGCCCAGCGCTGCGGCGGGCGGCGCGGTCATGCTCAGTCCCAGCTGTGGGGCTTGCCATTCCACGCGGGTTTCGCCCTTGGCGATCACGATGCCGGCACTCGACGGCGCGGTCGGATCGGGGGCGCGGATGATCTCGACGGCGATCCGGGTGACGCCCGGTTGCGGAGCCAGTTGCGTCAGCGTGGCATGGGCATGGCCGTTCAGGTCGCTGACGGCGATCTCTTCCGCCCCGCGACTCGGCGCGAAGACCGCCGGCGGGCCGTCGATAATGCTGTAGCGGACGCGGTAGTTCGCCAGCGGCCGGCGGTCGGTGTTGCGGAAAATGGAAGTAGTCAGCACGTGCGGCGCGCCGGAGCGGGCCACGCCGCCCGGCGGCAAGGTCCACTGGGCGTCCACCCAGTGGATGGTTGTCACCACGCGGTTGAGGTCCCAGCTGTAGATGCCGGGCGCGTAGACGGTCACGCGCGTGTCGCCCTCGACGGCCGACGACACCACGCTCCACGACTGGCCCGGATGCACGGTGAAATCGTCGTCGGCGTTGTCGTTGCCCCGGTCGAAGCAGTGCTCGAAGTAATCCGTGTAGCTGACGGCGTAGTTGTTATCGACCTTGTAGCCGCGTCCGGGGAAGAAACCGCTTTCATCGACCTCGACGATCTGGCCCGCGCCTTCCAGCAGCCATTCGACCCGACGATGGCGGCGCGGCTGGCCCTCGTCGCCCGTGACCGTGGCCAGGATGACTTGCTGCGTCTGCACCGGCGCGGTGATTTCCAGCGGCGCGATGGCCAGCTTGCAAGCCCGCCGGTCGAAGTTGGCGAAGTAAGCAAAGCCCGGCGGCTTGGCGTGAGTGCGGACGATGTCCCCGAAGGGGAGGTGCGGCACCTGGGCGGGATTGTGCGTGATGCCATAACAGCCCGCCAGCAGGCAAGTGCAGCAGCAAGCGATCAGGAGTGAAACGCGGGTGGTCATGATCGGGTCGAAGGGCGGGGAAAACGGCCCAGGGCGCATCCTTGCCGGGCCGTGGATATACGAAGGCAGGACGGACGAAACAAGGGGAGTTGACGGAACGCGAGGTATAGCGCGCGCAGCGCAGGAGCCGCGCACGCAGTAAGCGGTAGGCAAGCGAGGTATATCGCGCGCAGCGCAGGAGCCGCGCACGCAGTAAGCGGTAGGC
>JAGVLI010001108.1 GCA_020054355.1 Planctomycetales bacterium
ATCAACGAAAACCTTAATGAGACTGTCCATGCACGGCGATTGATGGGTTAAGTTGAAGCAGGCCAATAGCTTGCGTTTCCATGTTCAAAGCAGTGGGTTTCCAACCTGACGAGTCGCGGTATGTCAGGTTGAAAACCTGACCCACACCGGAAACCCGGTGCGGCGGATGGTGAATCAATACCGAACTTCAAAGCCGAGGTGCAGCCCCTGCGCCCAGAAATCGCTTTCCACGAAGCGCGGTGCCGGGCGTGCCGGGCCGACCTGTGAAACTGGATCGGGATTGATGGGAATATAGGACAGGTTCACCGTGCGGTCGAGTTGCTCTCCGGGCCGGACTACGCGGCTCCAGTACAGCAAATTGTAACCGACGGAGAGCCGAACGTGGGCCCCCCACTGGCAGCCGACGGTAAGATCCAACTCCGGCACGACGCACAACCGCTCAGCGCCCTGACGGCCAATGTTTGTCGGACTGGCCAGGAATGCACCCTCCAGGGTCCGCAAGCCGCCGGGGATAGCTGGAATTCGGTCCAGGGTGGTGGCGCCGTTGATCGTCAGCACTTCATGGCAGCCGCCGATAGCGACTTTGGCAAGCGCATCAACGAACAGGGCGCCGTGGACCCACTCCAGCTCAGCGCCCACCTGACCGCCGTAGAACTGATTGCGCGCGGCGAAGACTTCGTTGTAGAACAGGATGCTGGGCGGTCCGACTGGCGCACCTCCGAACCTACCACCGCCACCCGCGAGGAACCGCGACGCTTGCTGGATGTCGAGGTCTTCGCGCAAATCGAGATAGCGGAAACCTGCCAGCGCACCCAGCCGCCATTCGCCCCAGGGAAACCGGCGGGCGTGCCGAGGTACGCCCCCCCCCGCCACGGTGGACACCAGGTTGGTTTCGACACCCCAGACATGATCGGTCAGTGACACGGCCAGCCCGCCGGCGAAGAGGCCGGGAAAAGCGACGAAGAAGGCCCGCTCGTCCCCGGTAGTTGCGTCAATGAATGGGCGAGCCAGCACCGGCGAGCCGCTGGCATCCGACCCGGCGCCCAGCAGCACCGCGCGCCGTTCGAGCAGGAAGCCGCTGACTTCAATGCCGCAAGTTTGAGAAGGGTCGAACCAGAACCCCCAGCTCAAACGGCTGCCGAAGAACATGCCATAGTCTTGATCCGCGTCGCCGATAACGACCCTGGGTTCCAGCAACGTCGGCAATCCCTGCTGGATTAACGGCCGTCCGGTGGTCAGCAGCGGCTCTGAAATCGGCCCATCCTTGACCCGCCAGAGCAGCGCTTCGAGCCGCAGCCAGCCGAGATAGGGATAGGCCAAAGCTTCATGCGTGGCGCCGAACGGAATGGGCGGCGGCTCGGCGACGGGCTCACTCAGCGGAAAGCCGCCGACAGCGGCATCTGGAGAAACTGCCGGACCTGGGTCAACCAGCGTGGGTGCCGGCTGCGCGCGCAAGCCGGCCGCACACAGCAAGAGCAGCCAGGCGCAGAGTCCGCAGCGCATACTATTCCCCCGAAAGTCCGCCCGATCGTCAATATCGGCACGGGCGCTCGTCCACCGTGAGGAGAGTGTCGAAAATTACTGAAGTGATGAATGAACGCATCAACGCGGGGTTGCCGAGACGCCCGCCGATTGCTCGTGGTTCTCCAATTTGCCCCGGACGGCCAATCGCGCTGGGCGAGGAGCGCGCGCAAGAACGCGGCCAGGCTGGGATGGCCTGGCCGCGTCGATGGTTGCAACCGGGACGAACCGCACTCACGGGCAGCGGATGACGACGACCGTGGAGTTGTCGGTGGCGCCGCGCAGGTTGGCGAAGTTTACCAGCCGGCGGGCGGCCATGTCCGCGGAGATGGCCTCGCTCTGGAACATCTCCTTGATCTCGTCGTTCTTGATGTGGTTGATCAGACCGTCGGAGGTAATCAGGATCCAGTCGCCGGGCTTCAGCTTGGTGCTGTAGACCGCCGGCTCGACGTCGCGCCGGCCGCCGACCGCTTGCTGCAGCTCGTTCTTGCGCGGATGGTTCTCGGCTTCTTCCTGCGAAATCTGGCCCAGCTCCACCAGGCGATTGACCAGCGTCTGATCGCGCGTCACCTGGTTCAGGTTGCCCTGGGAGAGGTGGTAGGTCCGGCTGTCGCCGACGTGGCCGACCACCAGATTAAGGCCGTCGATGTAGACCACTTCCACCGTGCAGCCCATGCCGCGCCGGCCGATGCCCTTTGCCGGCGCGTTGAAGACGTCGGCGTTGGCCTGCTTGATGGTTTCGTAGAGCATCTTCTTCATCGCCTCGACGTCGAGGCTGCCCTGCTTGGGATGCTGGCCGCCGGAGGTGGCCGCGAACATCGGGTGCGATTGCACGGTCTTGCGGCAGGAATCCAGGCAGAGCGCCGCCGCGATTTCGCCGGCCTCGTAGCCGCCCATGCCGTCGGCCAGGAAGACCACGCAGTATTCGCTGAAGTCGTCCAGCCGGCTCTCGGCGGCGTGGATCAGCGAGAAGGCGTCCTCGTTGTTGGTGCGGACGATGCCCGTGGTCGTCCAGCAGGCGATCTCCATCTTGACCTGGCCGTAGTTCCGCCGGCCGGATTCCAGCACGTTAATCAGTTCGGTGAAGCCGGTGGCGTCCTTCTTGCCCGCCTCGTCCGTGGGGAAGCGGATGGCGGGGTCGCGCAGGAAGGTCTTCAGCACCAGCCGGCCGTAGAGCGGATGACAGTCCGGGAAGCGGGCGATGAAGTGCTTGGGCAGCCCGTTCTTCTCGAAGTCGTTGTCGGTCAACTCGCGGCCCAGGTGCAGGGCGTAGAGCATGGCGCCGAAGCTGTACATGTCGGCGCGGGCGTCGGTGGTCGGCTTGGCGGATTCCACTTCCGGCGCGGTGTAGCGGGTGCCGCGAATGGGCGGATTGGCCGGCAACGGCAAGGGCAGCAAGTCCGACAGGTCGCTGATGGTCGCCTGCCCGCCGATCTGACAGGTGACGATGTCCGGCCGGGTGCCTTCGATGATCGCGCCGGCCTGATGCAGGGCGTGCAGGCCCTCCGCGACGTTCTTCAGCCAGCCGAAGCGCTGTTCCCAGGTGGAATCGAGGTCGTCCCAGGCGTTCCACAGCGATTGGCCGACCGGGACTTCCTCGACCAGGTACTCGAAGCCGTCCTCGGTGAAGTGCTCGAGGATTTCGGGCAGCGCCGGGCACTTGGCTTTTTCGAGCAGGGCTTTTTCCCAG
>JAGVLI010000885.1 GCA_020054355.1 Planctomycetales bacterium
CTTGCCGCCGGAAGTGGCCCTGCCGCCGCACGAGCTGCACGAGGCGCTGGAGCAAGCCGAGAAGCAGGCGGCCGACCAGGGAGTGCGCGGCAACAAGCTGACGCCGTTCCTGCTGGGGCAGCTATCCGAACTCACCAAGGGCAAAACCTTGCGGGCTAATGTCTCGCTAGTCATCAACAACGCCCGCCTGGCGGCCCGCCTGGCGACCGAACTGGCGACGCGAGGCTTCTGCTGATGCTTCGCGGCCAGCCGGTAGCAGGCTCATGGATCGTGAAGTTGGTTTTCGGCGTTTGCTAAACCGTCACTCGAACAGCTCCGCGACCCGGCAGCGGAAGCCGGGCAGCACTTCGCCGCCGTCGAGTTCGTTTTCGGGAGCAAAGGTCTGCGGTTCGCGGTCGGGATAAAAGACGGTCACGCGCTGGCGCGGTGGATCGATGATCCAGACCAGGCGCACGCCCATCCGCAGGTACTCCGTGACCTTGTCGAGCACTTCCGTCCAGGACTGCGAGGGAGAGCGGATCTCCACGGCCAGGTCGGGAGGATCGCTGGTGTAGCCTTCCGGACCTTGCCAGCCGGGACTCAAGAACACCGCCACATCGACGCCCCGAACGGTATCCGGATTCCGGCGCGTAATGATGCCGGAATCGTTGCACATCACCGTGCCGCGGCCCAGGTGCTTGGTATAGCCCTTGAGCAAGAAAACCGTATTGCCGCAGACAATGCCGTGACGATCCGCTGGCGGCGGCATGGGTACCAGTTCTCCCTGGACGAGTTCATCGCGGTCCGTTTCCGGCCCGGTTTTGGCGAATTCTTCCGCCGTCAGCAAGGTCTTGGTCGCCATCATTCCTCCTCAAATTCCATAAAGCGGCGCGTACTTGCCGCGCAGATAGCGCAGCAACGGCTGGTGGCTAAGCGGCTTGCCCGTCACCCGCTGGCATAGTTCGCCGGCCCGCCAGCGCTGGCCCGGCCGGTGTACCTTCTCGTTCAGCCAGTTCTTCAGCCGGCCGAATTCGCCCCGGCGGAAATCGCCGTCGAGGTCGCCGAGGTCCTGGCGGGCCTGGTCCATGAACTGGGCGGCGTAGAGGTTGCCCAGCGTGTAGGTCGGGAAGTAACCGATGCCGCCCATGCTCCAGTGGATGTCTTGCAGGCAGCCGAGCTTGTCGTTGGGCGGGGTCAGCTGAAACGACTGCTGGAACTTCTCGTTCCAGGCGGCGGGCGCATCCTGGGGCAGCAAGTCGCCGCTGATTAAAGCTTGTTCCAGCTCGAAGCGCAGGATGATGTGCAGGTTGTAAGTCGCCTCGTCGGCTTCGACGCGGACGAACGAGGGCTGCACGTCGTTGACGGCGAAGTACCAGTCATCGAGCGCCACGTCTTGCAAGGCCGAAGGAAACGCCTGCTTGGCTTTCGGCAGGAAATGCTCCCAGAACGGCCGGCCCCGGCCGACCTGGTTCTCCCACATCCGCGATTGCGATTCGTGAATGCCCAGCGAGCAAGCGCTCCCGACCGGCACGCCGAAATGCTCCGCCGGCAGAGCCTGCTCGTAGATGGCATGGCCTGCTTCGTGCAGGATGCCGAAGATCGATTCGTTGAAATGGCGCGGATTGTAGCGCGTGGTGATGCGCACGTCGCCCGGCCCCACGCCGCTGCAAAAAGGATGCGTGGTCACGTCGAGCCGGCCGGCCTGGAAGTTGAAACCAATGGCCGCCGCCGCTTCCTTTCCGAACACCTCCTGGCGGTCCACCGGATATTCCCGTTCCAGGATGTCGCGCTTCGGCTTACGGCCCGAGGCGGCGATCTCGGCGATCAAGGGCGCCAGGTCGGCGCGCAAGGCGGCGAACACGCGGCTAATCTCGTCCGTGGTAGCGCCCGGCTCGTACTCGTCGAGCAGGGCATCGTAGGGCGTCGCCTGGAAGCCGATGGCCTGGCTCTCCTGGCGTTTCAAGTGGACGATCTTCTCCAGCCAGGGCAAGAACGCTTGGAAATCGTTGGCTTGCCGGGCTTCCTGCCAGGCTTGCTGGGCGCGGGTGGTGACGCGCGCCAGTTCTTCGACCAACTCCTTGGGCAGCTTGACCGCACGCTCGTAGGCCCGCTTGATTTCGCGGACGTTGGCGGCGTGGTTGGAATCCTTGAGCTTGACCTGCGGATCGTCCTGGACTTCCGCCAGCAGTTCGCCGATGCGCGGCTGGGTCAGCATTTCATGGCTGAGTCGGGCCAGCAGTCCCATCTGCTCGGAGCGGTGGGTCGAGCCTTCGTGCGGCATGTAAGTGCGTTCGTCCCAACCGAGGACGCTGGCACAGGAGCCGAGCAGAGCGTGTTCCTTGGTCCGCTGGATCAATTCGGCGTAGGCTTGGTCCTTATCCATGACAGTCTCGCTGAATCAGAACTTGGGAGGTAGACTCGCTTGTTTGCACAAGCCATTGGCTGTAATTCGATCAATGACGCGATGGCGTTTGATGGGAATGGAGAGGGCGCCATTCGTGTAGACCGAGTGTTTACCGCCTTCCCGAAGCAGGGAAAAGCCGTGCTGCTCCAAATACTCGATCAAATCGCGGCGTTTGACCGACATGTTACAACTCAACGGGAATTTGTTCCAGCAGGCAGCTGCCCTGGGGAAGTTCCTTTTTTTGCTGCCGGTACGCGAGGATCATTTCCCGCATCGCGTCGCGGAGCATTTCCCGGCATTCCTCGATCGTGGCTCCTTCCGTGATGACCTCGGGCCATTCGACCAGCTGCCCCATGTAGCCGCTGTCAATCTTGGTGTACTTGGCCGTGTAGGTTTGGAGCATGGTTTACTTCCCGGAATCGCGCGAGGGCAATCAGCAATCGGACTTATTTGGCTTCTCTGAACGCAGTCGAAGACACCCCGCTGCCTTCAGGCAGCTTCGCTTGAGGCGGTTGTTCGCCATAATACCGAAACGAATCGCCTTGCCTGGCTCTGGCAGGAATTCGCTTCAATATGAGTTGAATAAACCGTTCCCTTGTCTTCCACTTGTCGCTGTTCCGGGTTGGGTCCAGTCGGTGGTCCCGGACAATCCGCTTGAGTTGGTTCAAGTCCAGGTCGTCGAGCCACGCCTGAAGCCCTGCTGCGCCCGCAGTCTGGAAAATGCCGAACGGATCGCCTGGCAATTCAACGTTTTTCACCCTCCGGTCTGGAGACCGTTCAGTTGGTTTGCCAACCGATGAAATAGCCGCAAGCAGCTTTTCGGCGAAAGCTTCATTGCGATCCGCTTCCTCGGCAATGACCTCCATAAAGCGTCGGAGAGAGCCGCGGATGTCCTTGGTGGTCATTGACATTTGAGCAAAAACTCCTGAGCCAAGTTCGAGTATGTCTCATAGTTGTTGCCGTATCCATACTTCTGGCGCAGAGTGTTTACGGATGCATCCACGTCGGCGGACTCAGCGATCCTCGCGGCTTCGGGAACAATCGTGCTGAAAATTGGGGGAAGGTTGCCTGAATCCGCATCCCGCTTCAGCTGCGGAAGTTTCGAGTTGTGGAGCTTGCTTTGAACCCGATATTTGCTGACGATGATTCCCTTGGGAGGTACTTGGATGCCCTTCGCTTCGGAAAACGCCTTTATCCTGTTGATGACTTGAGGGACTCCATAAGTAGACAGGATATCGGGGATGACTGGAATGACGAAGCCCGTGCTGATCGCGATGCCATTCAGCGTGATTATCCCCAGGTTGGGCGGGCAATCGACGATTACATACTCGAAGTCATGCAAGACGGGCCGAAGGGCATTCTGCAGGATGTCCACCGGGCTGACGGCGTAAAACGACCCTGCGGGGATCATTGCGAGTTGGTCTTGAATATCAATCAATCCCAGGCTTGAAGGAAGCAGGGACAGGGAAGGTATTCCAGTTCCAATATTGGATACCCGATGGATAATCGCTTGGTTGATGTCGAACCGAGTTGTATGGTCGAGCTTATCGAGGAAGAGTTGTCGCAGGGTTTTGCCCTCTTGGTCCCTTTGTTGCCACTGCTCTTCCGCAATTAAGGCTGCGGTCGCATTCGTCTGCGGGTCGAGATCGACCACCAAAACCTTCTTGTGGTGCTCAAGCGACAAAAACTCGGCGATGGCGACCGCATTGGTCGTTTTCCCGACGCCACCTTTGAGGTTGATAAAGCTGATGATCTTGGGCATAAAGACCTCAGTCTCAGACTTGATTCAACCGGGCGAGCGCTGGTCCCCAGCGCTCGCCTCCGGCTCGCGGCTAAACGAACTATGAAATCGTAAGCGGCGGCCGCGCTCACGACATGTTCATGCTCATCAGGAATTCCGCGTTCGTCTTGCCCTTGCGCAGCCGGGTGACGAGCAGCTCCATCGCCTCGACCGGGTGCATGTCGGCCAGCACGCGGCGGAGCATGCGGACGCGGTCCACCTCGTCAGGGTGCAACAGCAGCTCTTCCTTGCGGGTGCCGGAACGGTTGATGTCGATGGCCGGCCAGACGCGCTTATCGACCAGGCGGCGGTCGAGGTGCAGCTCCATGTTGCCGGTGCCCTTGAACTCCTCGAAGATCACTTCGTCCATGCGGCTGCCCGTATCGACCAGGGCCGTGGCCAGGATGGTCAGGCTGCCGCCTTCCTCGACACAGCGGGCCGCCCCGAAAAAGCGCTTCGGCTTCTGCATGGCGTTGGAATCCAGACCGCCGGACAGCAGCTTGCCGCCGGACGGGGCTTCCGTGTTATGCGCCCGCGCCAGCCGGGTGATGGAGTCGAGCAGGATGACCACGTCCCGGCCGCTCTCGACCATGCGCTTGGCTTTTTCCAAGGCGATTTCCGCGACGTGGACGTGCTCGGAACTCGGCTCGTTGAAGGTGCTGGCGACCACTTCAGCGGTGGGGCCGGCGACGTTGCGCAGCATGTCGGTGACTTCCTCGGGCCGCTCGTCGATGAGCAGCACGATGATGTAGGCTTCCGGGTGGTTCTGGCGGATGGCCAGGGCGATCTTTTGCAGCAGCACGGTCTTGCCGGCGCGGGGCGGCGAGACGATCAGGCCGCGCTGGCCCTTGCCGATCGGCGTCACCATGTCGACGACGCGCATGGCCAGCTCGTCGGGACCGGTTTCCAGGACCAGCCGCTTGTTGGGATGCAGCGGGGTCAGGTCCTCGAAGCAGGTACTCGAAATCTTCTCTTCCGGCGAACGGCCGTTGACCAGCTCCACCTGCATCAAGGCGAAGTTGTCTTGCCCTTCAACCGGCAAGCGGATCGGCCCTTCGACGACCAGGCCGGTGCGCAGGCTGAGCCGGCGAATCTGGCTGGGAGAGACGTAGATGTCCTCGGGAGAGGCCAGGTAGTTGTGGGCCACGCTGCGGAGGAAGCCGTAGCCGTCGGGCAGCACTTC
>JAGVLI010000501.1 GCA_020054355.1 Planctomycetales bacterium
AGCGCCCTGGCCGCCGTCCTGCGGTCCCGGCTTGGGATCACCCGCGCCGTCGCCGGCCTTCTCCTCGCCGGGCTGCTGCTTCGGTTCGGGCTTCTGGTCGCCCTTGTTCGGATCGGGGCCGGCTTTCTGCTCGCCCTTGCCATCCTGGTCTTTCTTCTCGCCCTTGTTGCCGCCATCCTGCGGTTTGAGTTCGCCCTTCTTTTTGCCGACTTCGTCCTGAAGCTTCTTCACTGTGTTATTGGCGTCCTGTTCTTCCGGACTTTCCTTCGGCTGGTCCTGCTTGCCGGGCTGGTTCTCGGCTTCTTCCTTCTTCTGCTTGTTCTCTTCGTTGCGCTTTTCCAGTTCCTTGTCTTCGTGGCTCTTCTGGTCCTTCTTGGCCTGTTCCTGCTGTTGCTTCTTCTCCTGCTCGCTGGCGGGGTTGCCGATCTTGATCTTCAGCACCTTCGACTTGCCGATATTCGCCTGTGGCCGCTCGCAGTTATCCGTGGCTTCGAGCCAAGCTTCGACCACGTCGCCCGGCTTGACCGGCTGGGCCGTGCCGTCGGCGCGTTGCAGCTTTTCCGGCTCGAAGAGGTCGCCATAGTTGAGCTGCACCGGGCAGCTGCCGTCGTGATAGCGGTACTTCGCGCCGGCGTATGCTCTGGCCTTCAGTTCCGCGCCATCCTTCAGTCGCAGCCGTAATTGCACGTCGGCGATGCCATAGTCGTCCTGCACCGCTGCTTTGAGGGTCAGCGTGCCATTGGCCGGCACCGTCGGGAACTCGTCCTTCGGTTCGGTCCACTCGACGGTTGGGGCCAGGTCCGAGACGATTGTGATGGGATACGGCACCGTATCCGGGCTGTGCTCGCCTTCGACCGTGACGAAGCGGATGCGGTAGCTGCCGTCCTTGTCGAGGATCAGCTTGAAGCGCAGGGCGGCAGGATCGCCGGGTACGGTCTCGGCGATGATGGTCTGCTTGTCCGGTTCGACGAACAGCCGGCCTTCCTTGACCTGGCGATTGGTGCGGACCAGCAGCACGGCCTCGGTGCCGCGCAGCTCGCGCAGGTTGCGTTCGTTGCTCGTCTGGGGCGGCCGGCGGACGTACTTCGGCAGCGTGTAGGTGATGTCGATGTCCGTCACCACCGGGCCGGCGGTGGCCTGGATTTGATACTCCTCGGTAGCGGCATCACCAGCGACGACGCGGTAGAAGAAGCCGTTGTGAACCTCGAAGGCCGGCATGCGGAAGGTCCATTCGTTGTCGCTGTCGCCTCGGCTGAGCCGGCGTTCCTGATAGACCTGCTCGTCCTGGCTGTAGCGGAACAGCAGTTTTACTGCATCGCCGTCTTCCGGCCTCGGCACCCGCCCGCCGACATGCACGACGAACGGCACCGACTGATTGACTGGCACCACGGCATGACCGCCCGCGGGCGTAATCATCCGGACGGTCGTGCGGGTGAGGACCGACCCCTCGAAAATCCAGGAAGCATAGGTGCGCTGAAACAGCGACAGGAACTGGCGCGGCCCGAAGATGACGAAGACGACCAGCGTGCTGATGAAGAGCAAGGTGGCGACGCCGCCCAGCCAGAGGACGCGCTTGCCGGAGATGGCCTGTTCCAGGCTGGTCTGCTTCATGTCGTGAGCGGCCCGCAGCCCGACGGCCGCCTTGATGGCCGGCACCAGCTTCTGCTCGCGGAGATCGAGATAGTTCACCAGGCTGTTCTTGGAAACCGCCAGCGCGTGTTCGACCTGCACGGCCGCATAGTACGGATTGACTGCCCGCAGCAAGGGTCGGACCAGCGCGAACCAGAGATACAGCCCAGAGCCGACGACAAACCCGCCGAAGGCCAGTTGCCGGACCAGCGAGGGGAATTCCAGCCAGCGGTCGAGCAGCATCATGCCCAGGCCGTAGCCCAGCGAGAGGATGGCCAACCCGAACAGCGCGCCGAGAATATCGAACAGACGGATTCTGCCGACGGCCCGCTTGATTTCCTGCTCGACGAAAGCCTCATGCTTGGTCGGCTGGACCGGACGGGTGACAGGGGCGGGGGTCTGTACGGCGGGCATCGGCGGACTCCTCAATGATTGGCCGCTCGCGGCTTCGCACGCCGCGATTTGCGCTCTATCCCGAATTATACCGTCAAAAAGACGGGCGCACACGGGGAACTTGCGCCAGGGAACAGCGCAAAATCTCCCCCAGTAAGACGATCCGGCGCTATCGAAAGATTGGACGGCATCCACCGCTTGCGGTTTAGCACGCCTGAAAGAAACCAACCCGCGAAGCGAGCCGGCGTTGGTACGGTGTCAGTGGCTCGGGTGGGTGCGAAGGGGTTGCCGCGACCAATTGGTCCATTCCTTTTGCTCTTCTGCTGTGCTGAGTTGGTACAAGAATGAGGAAATGGCACGCAGGAAAATACCATGACGACAACAACGATTATCGTCGAGGCCACGCTCCAGCCGGACGGGATCACTCTGCAGCTGGAGAAGAGACTCGCCCTGGCGCCGGGTCGAGTCACTGTTACCGTGCAGCCCCTGGGGCCTGGGTTTAGGTGTTACCGTATCTCAACAAGGAATTGACAAGGCCAATGAACACAAGAACTTACGGGCATGGGCGTTGTTGAGACTCAACAAGCTCAAATCTCGTTAGACATTGTCCTCATTGGGATTGCGAAAAGCCTTGTTGAGATACGGTAACACCTAAAGGCCTGGGTCCGGGCCGACCATGCTGGAGGTGCTGGATCGCATTCACCAAGACCAGCAACAGCGGGGCCGCAGGCCGATGACGGACGAGGAGATGGCTGCCGAGATCAGCCAGCTGCGCGGTGAAGACGACGAGTACGAAGAGCGGTGGCGGGAAATGTGGGACAAGACCGACACGAGCTCCAACAACCCGCGCAACCTGGAGCGCTAGGTTTCGGCACGTTTGTCACGTTTCCTGCCGGTTCGAGACAGCCATCAAAGCAGAACGCCGACCCGAAGGAACACATCATTCGGATCGGCATCAGGTCCTTCAGGCGGAAACCTGATCGAGCAGGCGGCGAGTAGTGGGCGCTTGCGATTCAGGCTACCTGTACTTCTCCGTCAGTTTCCCGTCATCGTCAATGATGCCGGCGGCAACAAGGGACTTGCGAAATTGCTGTGTGGTCATCGATTTCACTTTTTTGACCAGCACGCCGAACTTAACCTTTTGCTTCGCCTTCTTCGGCTTGCCGTTTGCCGTAGCGCCCGTCGGGGCGGACGTGCCAGACGGCAAGGACGTTGCTGGGGTTGCGGACACAGATTTGGATGTGGGCTTCTTCATAAATCCAACTCCCTTTCCAGGCGCGCTTGTTATTTCTCGTCGGTACGTAGACGGCCCTGGCCGAGTCGATGGTTTTTGTGCGGTTTTTGCCTGCTGATAAATGAAGTTGAACACCGCACAGTCCTGCTTCTTGTGCTGGCGGAAATTGGTCGGAACCTCGATCCCGGCCACATTCAGCTGCTCGATCATCGAATCCCTGAATTCCTTCAGGGTCTGCACATTCACCGGATCGAGCAAGTCGAAGCAGTTTCCCAGCCGGATGATCGCGCCGACCACCGCAGGATCGGCGTACTTCTTGAATTTCCTGGCCCACCACCAAGCTTGTTTTGGAGCGTACTCCCAAAAACAGATGCCCTTGCCGAACCAATCGTCGTCGCTTTCGCTCGGCTTGAATGCTTTTCCGGCAACCAGATCTTCCGCTGTTGCCGCGGTAGTTCCGTGAAAGCCGATGATCGTTCGGTGGTAATCGGCGTAGTCAAATGTCTGGGCGGGCACCTGACTGCTCCTTGAGTAGCAAAACTTCGACTATCCACGGATATTTTACCACAACAAAACGGGATTCCCAAGCCGGCCGACTTAGATTCCTCTTGAAAGAAAAGATCGGTCGGCAGCAGGCCAAGGCGACGGCTAACCCGGTCGCGTTTCATCTGGTCGCCGGTTTCGTTGAACACTCGCCAACCAGCACCTCGTTTCGTCTGACCGATGAATCTGAACCCGCCCGGCGGCGCCCTACTTCCCACCCGGCCGATACGGATCGGGCGTGCCCGGCGGGATCGGCGGTTCTTGCTTCAGGCTGGCCTGGAAGTCGTCCGCGATCTTCATGACCGGGTGATAGACCCAGGTGTTCAGGGAGGCGATGCTGTGCCGTTCGCGGGGGTCTTCGATCAGGTTGTGCATGCGCGGGTTCGGCAGCCGTTGCGGGGCGTCGAACATGTACTCGTGAATCATGAAGTGGACCTTCCAGTTGCGCCATTTGATCGCGTAGAGCGTATCGCCGACGTAGCACGGAAACCCTTCCCGGTTCGATTTCTCCTGCTTGCCGAGCAGAAAGCCAGTCTGATCGACGCCGTCGATCAATCGGTCGCGCGGCGTCTCCGCCCCCGTGAGGCGCGCCAGGGTCGTGAAGACATCGACCTGATGCACGATCTCGTTGCTCACCCGGCCGGCGGGTGTCTTGCCCGGCCAGCGCAGGATGAACGGCACCCGCAGCGAGCCTTCCATCGCCGTGAAATAGGAGCCTGCCCAGGGTCCGGCCCAACCGCGCCAGGGCAGCATTTCCTCCGGGCCGTTGTCGCTGGTGAAGACGACGAGAGTATTCTCCGCGATGCCCAGCTCCTGGACGGCATCGACCAGCTGGCCGACGTGATGGTCCATCTCGGCCAGCGAATCCGCGAATTCACCGTGGCCGGTCTTGCCGGCGAAGTCCGGGTGCGGCAGCGTGGGGTAATGCACCAGCGTGAACGGGACGTAAGCGAAGAACGGCTTGCCCGCCTTGGTCTGGCGCTTCATGAAGTCAATCGAGCGGCGGGTGATTTCGGTATCGATCGTGCGCCGGCTCTTCAGGTTGTACTCTTCCACCTGGCGGGGCTTCTCGCCTTTCTTGCTTTCGAGGATGTACGGCGTCGGCGCTGCCTTGGGATCGAATCCTTGCGCCGCAGTCCAGGGGGCGACCGAGGTCGAGTTGGGGATGCCATGCCATTCGTCAAAACCCTGGTCGGTGGGATAGCGGCCGGGGCTGTCGCCGAGGTGCCATTTGCCGAAGTGCCCGGTCGCGTAGCCTTGCTGCGCGAGCAACTCAGCCAGCGTGACTTCCCACTGGGTCAGGCCGTACGGAGCGCCGCCGCGCGGCACGCGCATGGTGCCGGACCGCATGGCGAAGCGGCCC
>JAGVLI010000716.1 GCA_020054355.1 Planctomycetales bacterium
AACGGCCGTCGCCGACCGCACCGAGCGTGTCGAACGGCCGCAGCCCGCCGGCAAGCCCGGCTCCGAGGAAGAGGACTACGGTTTCGATCAGGAAATCAACAACCGCTACGAGGAAATCAAGCGCGGCGGCACCCATATCAGCGAATTGCAGCAGATGACCATCGGCGGCCTGCTGAAAACCGCCAAGGACGAGGGCCTGTCCGAAATCACCGGCCTGAAGAAGCAAGACCTGATCTTCAAGATTCTGAAAGAGCGGGTCAAGCAAAACGGCCTGATGTTCGGCGAGGGCACGCTCGAAGTGCTGCCCGACGGCTTCGGCTTCCTGCGCAGCCCGGACTACAACTACCTGCCCTGCCCCGACGACATTTACATCTCGCCCAGCCAGATTCGGCGCTTCGGCCTGCGCACCGGCGCCGTGGTGGCCGGGCAGATTCGCCCGCCCAAGGAAAACGAGCGCTACTTCGCGCTGCTGCGCGTCGAGGCGATCAACTATAACGACCCGGACATCCTGACGCAGAAGGTGGTCTTCGACGATTTGAC
The DNA here is from genome assembly GCA_020054355.1 of Planctomycetales bacterium. Taxonomy (GTDB): domain Bacteria; phylum Planctomycetota; class Planctomycetia; order Gemmatales; family Gemmataceae; genus JAGVLI01. The sequence goes on from JAGVLI010000716.1 coordinate 541, forward strand.
GCCGCTGCATCCGGACCAGCGGCTCAAGCTGGAAACCGACGCCAGCGAAATCAACATGCGCGTCATGGACCTGGTGACGCCGATCGGCAAGGGCCAGCGCGGCCTGATCGTCGCCCCGCCCCGCACCGGCAAAACGATCCTGCTCCAGAAGATCGCCAACAGCATCCTGACCAACCATCAGGAATGCTACGTGATCGTGCTGCTGATCGACGAGCGGCCCGAGGAAGTGACCGAAATGGAGCGCACCGTCAAGGGGCCGCGTTCCGAGGTGGTCAGCTCGACTTTCGACGAGCCGGCCAGCCGGCACGTGCAGGTCAGCGAGATGGTGATCGAGAAGGCCAAGCGCCTGGTCGAGTTCGGCACCGACGTGGTGATCTTGCTCGACTCCATCACCCGCCTGGCCCGCGCCTACAATACCGAGGTGCCCCACTCCGGGAAGATCTTGTCCGGCGGCGTCGATGCCAACGCCCTGCACAAGCCGAAGCGTTTCTTCGGGGCGGCCCGCAACATCGAGGAAGGCGGGTCGCTGACCATCCTGGCCACCGCCCTGATCGACACCGGCAGCCGCATGGACGAAGTGATCTTCGAGGAGTTCAAGGGCACCGGCAACATGGAGTTGCACCTCGACCGGCGGCTGGTGGATAAGCGCATCTGGCCGGCCATCGACGTGAACCGCTCCGGCACCCGCAAGGAAGAATTGCTGCTGGACCCCGAGGAACTGCGGCGTGTGTATATCCTCCGCAAAGTGCTGTCCGACATGAATCCGGTCGAAGCGATGGAGCTGCTGACCGGCCGCATGGCGCGGACCAAGAGCAATCCGGAATTCTTGATGAGCATGAACCTGTCGTGAGCGGGTGGGCGTACTATAATTGCCCGCAAATGGGAGAATGATCGATGCGACACGCGCATGGCTGGGCTGCGGCCGGTGGGCTGCTGACGGTGCTGTTCCTGGCCGGCTGTGGTCTGGATCAGCAAGCTGCCGGACCGAATACGAAAACCGAGACGGCGCTGCCGGGAGGCGTTGAAGCCCAGAGCGAGACCGGACCGGCCTTCCATACTCTGTCACTGGATCGAGCTTTGCAGAAGGCCAAGGCCGACGGCAAGGTGGTGATGGTCGACTTCTATGCCGACTGGTGCCGTCCCTGCAAGCTGCTCGACAAGAAGACCTGGCCGGACGACAAGGTGCAGGACTGGCTGAAGGCCAAGACCGTGGCGATCAAGATCGACATTGATAAGGAAACGTCGCTCGCGGAGAAGTACAAGATCGAGAGCATTCCCACACTCGTTTTCATCAAGTCCGATGGCTCGGAAGCGGGACGGATCGGCGGCTTCATGCAACCGAAGGAGTTTCTCGAACGGGCCGATGCGGTTCTGACCGGGGACGGGAAATAGCGCGATGGCCACCTACGAAGGCAACTTCACGCCGCCACCAGGACGGTTCGTCCTGGTGGCGGCTCGCTTTAATCAGGCGGTCGTCGAACGGCTCGTGGAAGGGGCGCGCGACGGCCTGCGTCGGCACGGCGTCGCCGAGGACGCCATCGACGGCGTTTGGGTGCCCGGCTCGTTTGAAATTCCCCTGGTGGCGCAGCGCCTGGCGCGGACCGGCAAATATGCCGCCGTCATCTGCCTGGGCGCGGTCATCAAGGGGGACACGGACCACTACGATTACGTCGCCGGGGGCGCGGTCAACGGCATCGCCCAGGCGGCGCTAACGACGGGTGTGCCGGTGATCCTCGGCGTGCTGACCTGCGACACCTTGGAGCAGGCGATCAATCGCGCGGGGGCCAAGGCTGGCAACAAGGGCTTCGACGCCGCCCTGACGGCCATCGAGATGGTGAACCTGCTGCGCCGGTTGCCTGAATAAGGAGTAGTCGCCCGTGGCCGAAATCCAGTTAAGCCGCGCGGAAATGGAACTCGGTCTGCCGTCCGTTTGCCTGCGTTGCGGCGCACCGGCGACCAGTTGGCAGGAAAAGGTCTACGAAATTCCAGGCAATGAATTGACAGGTGGTCTCGGCTTCATTTCGAGGATGCTGCGGTTTGGCGATGTTGTGATTGGTGCGCCGACACAAGGTTTTCTGCAGTTGGGACAAAGTTGGTTTCGAAAGCAGGTGACTCTGAAGGCGCCTTTTTGTGACACTCATCAGGGGCACTGGCCCTGGCGGCGACGAGTGATCGTGGGCGGGTTGGCCGCTTCGCTGTTCGTCTTGATTGGTGGAATTCTTGGAAGTGTGATGGGCGGGTGGGACTTGGCCACCGGTTTTGTTGTCGGCATGGGAATCTTCCTGTGCTGGTGCGTGGCAGCGGTAATTGCCCACGAAACGTCCATCCACTCCACGGCAATCACCGAAAACGGCGTCACGCTCAAGGGCGTCTCGGAGCGCTTCGCCGCGAGCTTGAACGATTATCGACGCTGAGCGGCGGAATCCGGCAGACGCCCCTCATCGGTCGGCTTCCCTGGCGCGGCACGCACCCGCAGGGACGCCAACGGTATCGGCAGATCGAAGCGCTCGGGCCGGGCGCTGCACATTCCGCAAACAGCTTCGTCCTCCCTGCCGAAAAAGCCCTCCAGCTGCTCGTCGCTGCAATCGGCGTCGAGCGGCTGATACTCCAGATAGGGCCGCCATTTCGCGGACAGTCCGTACTTTGCGTCCTGCAATTTCAGGTACGCCAGGGGCGCGCATTTCCAAATTTTGCCTTCAAACAGCTGGTGGGCGCGCGCGGGGCAATTCTCCCAGCTGGCCCGCGGCTGCCCATCCTCGAATGGTTCCATGTCGGCCCCCCGACCGCGATAGCGGCGGGTCCATTGCTGGTACGACGCGGCCTGGATGCTGCGGATGCCCAGTTCCTGTCGCCAATCGTCCAGCAAATCCAGTGCGGGCTGGAGCTTTTGCCGATACCGTTCGTCCGCGTGGTGCAGGGAGACGAAGACGGTGGTGCCGGTCGCCTTCAGGACCATCGGCAAGTCGGGGTGGCGATGGAGGAAGGAGCCATTCGTCTTGAGCTGCAAACGGCTTTGCGGCCAGAGCACATGGGCCAGCAGGATGAATTCAGCCAGCTGCGGGTGCAGGGTCGGTTCGCCGCCCAGCAGATTGATCGTCGCCGGCCGCAGCCGCCCGTTCCAGTTCGTCATCCACGCGTGCGCCTCCGCCAGGCTGACCACTCCGTTATGGCCCTGGTCCGAGTAGTGCGAGCAGCTCTCGCAGGAAAAGTTGCAGGCATGCACCAAGTGCATTTCGAGCAAGGCGATTTCCTTCATACGCACCTCGACAACGGCCGCGGGAACGATCGGCGAGCCACGACCCTCGGCTTCCCTGCCCGGATCATATCATACGCGGGCCGCCGCCCCGGAAGCCATAGGCGGAATCTTGCCCATTTGCTACGATAACGCAAGACGAAGCAGGATGCGGAACGACTCATGACCCGACGCTCCCGTGCCCGCGAAGTGGCCCTTCTGGTGGTAGATCAGATGGACGGGGGCAGCGGTCACGACCAATTGCTCAACTCGCTTCGAGTTCAAATCACGGCACTTGGGCCTCCCAGTCCTCCATCCGCAGACCTGGCACCCGGCTGAATTCTCCGGTGTTGTGAGTCACCAGAATCAGGTCGTTCGACAGCGCAATCGCGCCGATCAGGTAATCATTCGGTCCAATCGGATTCCCAGACGCAGTCAAATGGGCCCTGATCCGGGCATATTCCGAGGCGCATCGATCATCGAAGGGCAGGGAAATGTACGGGGCGAAAAACTGCTGTAGTTTGCTTTCCTCCCTGGTCGGATGCACGCTGCGCAAGGCTCCGAAGAACAGTTCTGCCTTGACGATGGCGCACACGGCCACTTCAGCCGGCGAAACTGCTCGCAAGCGCGCTGCCAAGTGAGGAGCCCGACCCTTCAGATACGCGATGCAGCTGTTGCTGTCCAGCAAGTACTTCATCCAAGTGGCTCCCGCACTTCGATGGCTCCTTGTTCTGGTCGCTCCAGAGTCGTATCCCGGAAGCTGCCATAGGTTTGCTCGAAATAACCAGGCGGCCAGCCCAAATCCTCGGGTGTCTTGCCCGGCTCGTGCTTTGCGACCGGCTGCAAGACCACCACGACTTCGACATCCTGCCCGGCGTAGAGGTGGGGCAGAGGCAGCACGACCTTGCCATCAGTGCCAACATGAGTGCGAAGTTTGATCGTCTCCACTCGATTTTTCTCCCGTCCAGAGCGCTGAACGCCGGTACTCATCTCCAGCATACTCATGCGCCCGGAGCATCCGCAAGCTGCCTTCTCCCGTAGGCATGCTTCCTCTGATTCACTACCATGAAAGAATGAGACTGACCCGTAAGCGGAATGATTCATGACCCGACGTTCCCGTGCCCGCGAAGTGGCCCTGCAGCTGCTCTTCCAGCGCGACCATAACCCGCACATCGACCGCGCCGACCTCGAACGTTTTGCCCGCGACCGCCTGCGCGACGCCGGTTTGGCGGTGTTTTGCTTGAGCTTGTACGATGGCGTGGTGACGCAACTGGCGGACATCGACCGGCGGCTGACGGAAACGGCGGCCAACTGGCGCGTCGCGCGCATGGCCGGCGTGGACCGCAACGTCCTGCGGATGGGGGCCTACGAGCTGCTCTTCACGCCCCAGACGCCCGCTGCCGTCGCCATCAACGAGGGCATCGAACTGGCCCGCCGTTTCGGGTCGGCCGATTCGCCCGCCTTCGTCAACGGCATCCTCGATCAGCTCCGCAAGGCGCCGGCGGCACAGGCAACTTCCGAAGTCCCGCCGGAGGCTGTCGGCTAATCCGCCAGCAAGCGCTTCATGCCCGCGTTTCAGCCTTTCACCCGACTCTGTCAGCTGGCCGGTCGGCCACGCACCAGCGGCCGGGCCGACCTGCACGTCCACACGACCTGCAGCGACGGCAGCTACACCCCGGCGGAAGTGGTCGATTTGGCTCGGCGCACGGGATTGGCGGCGCTGGCGATCACCGATCATGACACCCTGGAAGGAGTGGCCTCGGCGCGCAGCGCAGCGCACGGATCGAGCCTGGAGATCATTCCCGGCGTTGAGATCACCGCCGAGCATCAGGGACGAGAATTGCATTTGCTGGCGTACTATGTCAATCCGGAGGATGGCCCGCTGCTGACAGCGCTGCGCCGGCTGCGGCAGCATCGCCGCGAGCGCTTCTGGGACATGGTCGAACGCCTGCGCAGCTGCGGAGTTTCCTTGGATGAGCAGGAGCTGCGCGCCAAGGCCGGCGTCGGCGTGCTGGGCCGGCGCAAC
>JAGVLI010000465.1 GCA_020054355.1 Planctomycetales bacterium
CGGGCGCTCCGCTGGCCAGCTTCGCCCGGAGCTTGTCGATGCGGGCCAGCCGTTCCTTGGCTTCGGGCGTCGGCTTGGTGTCCGGGTCGGCCCAGGGCGGCAGCTTTTCCAGACGTTGCGGGGCGGCATCGGGACCGACGGCGCTGTCCCACTGAAAGAGCGCCGGGCCGGGCGGCTGCTTCAGGACGATCTGGCGGTTGCCATACTTCAGGTCTGCTTCACCCTTGAGCACGAGCAGCACCAAGGCGGCGGTCGGCTCGGCGGGGTTCTTGTCGTCCTTGCTGAAGAAGACGCCGCGCGGCCAGCGGCCGTACAGTTCGATGGTGGCGCGGCTGCCCGGCTCGGACAGCGTCAATTCCCAGGCTTCCTTGCGGAAGTGGACCTTCACTTTGGCCGACCCCTTGGTTTTCTGATTGGTCACTTCGACCCGGCCGCGATCCAGGGTGAAATCGAGGTCGGTGTCGCCGGCCGGATTCAGGACCACGGCACTCTCCAGCACGGGGAACGGCGAGATGCCGTCCAGGTCGGACAGCAGCCCCAGCCGCACCGCGCCGTTCTTCGAGTCCACGGCAGCGCCGGGCAAGGCCACCAGCAGCTTGCCGTTGACGATTTCCGTGCCCTGCTTGAGCGCTTGCCAGGGTTTGCCGGCATCCCGTTGCAGCAGCATGCCGGCAGCGCTGACGTGCTTGCCGGCGGGTTCGGCTTTCTTGTCCTGGCTGCGGCTTTCGCCGGTCAGCAACAGGCAGGTCAACGAGAGCAAGGTCCAGCGAAGCAAGCGGCTTGGATGATTCATGAGTGGCTCGCATATGAAGTTGGTTTATTGATCGCCCCAACTGCCCTGGGGCAGCAGATCCGTTTGATCGGATCGGGTACAAATTGGGAAGCCTATCGAGGATGAGCAGCGCTGAGTTTGTGGCCGGCTATCGCACAATTGAACCTTCCATCATTTGCGCTGCGTCGGCCGTGTCCAGCACTAGCTTCCCTGCAACCGATTCGATGATATGGCGTGCGTACGCAATGTCTTTTTCCCTCGCCGATTTCAGTGCTTCCGAAAGTACGATATAGTGCGCGACCCGATACCGCAAATCCTCGATCTTGAACGCTTCCGCATCAATGAACTCACGCAAGGTCCGTTGGGTCGGTTTCAATTGCAGGACATCGAGACCGACAGCGGAATCCCCGTTGGCAAAAAAGTCCACCTGCCTGGTGTATTTGCTTTTGCTCCCTTCGATCTCGTAATTCTTCTTCACGACCCCCCTGGAGATCAGAGGCCAGAGTTTCGTTTCCAACAACTGTGCTTCATTCACGTGCTGCTCGGCAGCGGGAACTGTCCGGCGCCTAACCATTCGATCCATTAGCCGGTCCACGGTAGCACGGATTGATGAAGCTGGGTCTGCCCCATTGGAAACTGCCACATACTCCGGATCTGCAATCACAATCGGGAACCACATGTGATTCTGAATCGAAGCCAGTAATTTCTCTCCGGAAAAGCCGCCGCTCCGACGAATCCGAGCAGCGATCGAGGACTCCAAGCCCTGTAGAGCATCCTTCGCCAGCAGCGGATTTTCTCGCACGGCGCGTCGGCTGGCCCACTCATCAATGGACAATTGAAAGTCTGCTTCCGTCCAGACGATGATCCCGATATTGAACGCTTCCCCTCGGGCGGGGTCGGCGATGTAGCGAATTAACGAATAGCGGCCTGCCATCATAGGTCACCTCTCGCAAGGTACTGAAAGAGCGAGCGGTTTTCATTCAGCAAGGTCCTCAGCTGATCTCTTCTGTCAGTGAGGAAACTGGTCCACGCGGGTTTGTCTGCGTCAGCTAGCAACTGGTCTGGCACCGCGTTGACGATACTGTCGATATCCGTGTCAGTGACGCCTTCAGCCAGGCCAACGGCATCCTGAAGGCGTTGCAAGTTGACGATTCGATTCCGAATGTAGCCGATGAGAATGAACTCATCGAGAAACTTGCGCTTTAGCAAGGAATCGAAGTGATCTACTTCCAGGTTGTCCGGGAGCAAGCTCCGATTATGATCGCTGATTAACAGAGTGTGCCGAAGCGCTGAGCAAGACTTTCCCTTCGACTCCGACAAACCTGAACAACGTACCAGTAGATTTCCTTCGTGCCGATCCGTGTTGCAAATCCAGCTGTCGAACACCACCAAGGGATAAATTCTGTCTTTGTTGCTGCACTTTTCCAACAATGCTTCCGTGATGAACGGATGGAACTGAGCTTCAGACATCCAGGTGGTGCCGACAAACAGGTCCTGCTCCATGCGGAGAAGCCGACACTCGAGCACAGGCAACCCCAGCCGTTGGGCAAGCTGGGCAGCGATCAGTTCGTTTGCCCCGACGTGACGCCAGCCGGGCGTAAGTGAAGGCCCTTTTGCCAGGTACTCAATGCCGTTTTCAGCTCCAACCCAGATGGCGCGCGATTCGCCACCGTTCACCGACCCATAAACCTCCGTGATTCTGGTCCATGCTGACATCGGCGGCTCCCATGTCGGGCACTCTCCTGCCGTAAGTGGCTATCTTGTAACATGCTACAGCGTGATTGGGAAGACAATTGCCAAGTTGGTACCGCGCTGGATCGACCTATTATCGCCACCCAAGCCTCGGCACATCGTTTGGGAGAATTTCAACTTAGAGCAGGCGACAGCGACTGTCAAATCCTCGCATCGGAAACTCGGCAAAACAAAAAGCCCACCCCGGGCGAGGGTGGGCCACGCTTCGCTCCGGGTTGGTGGAGCGAAGGGACTATCGGGGGTTCGGGATTAACTCGCGATGCTCAGTCGGCGGCCTTCGGCGTCGACGGGGGCGTCGAGCGGGTGCCAGAGCGACACCTTCATGCGGGCGCGCTCTTCGAGGATGGCGACCTTTTCTTCGCTGCCCGGCATGGCGTGCGTCGGCATCGGCGGCAGCTTAGCCTGGCCGTTGAAATCGCCGACGCCACGGCGGGCGAACTTGCTCGTGGACGGGAAGCGGTCGCGGACGCCCGGCGTGTAGTAGCAGGTCCAGCACAGACCGCGCGGCCGATTGGGCTTCGAGTGATTGCAATTCCGGCACAACATGGCGAACCCCCTTTTAATGGTTGAGTCAGAGCGTGAATAATTGGATCTCAGGGTTTGCACGGCTACGTTGCACATCAGGCTGCGGCTTGCTTCTGGTTGGGCTTGGCGTCCGGCGCTGCCGGTACGGCCAGGCGGCGATCCAGTTCGAGATTCACTTCGGCGAGCAGTTCGCGGCGCATGTCGGGCCGCGGCGTGTCGTCGAACCAGTTGAGGAACCAGCGGCACATGGCCGGCTCGCCCAATCGCTTGTCGGCCTCGTAGCACGCCTGGGCGAAGAAGCTCTCGACTTCCGAAACGGTTTCCAGTCCTTCGGCCTGCCAGCCGCAGAAGCCCAGGGCGCAGGCGGCTTCCACCGGCCAGTCCTGCACGCATTGCAGGGGCGGCGGGGAGGTGGTGGCTCCTTGCAGCAAGCGATGATCGTCCGCCGTCAGGGCCTGCCGGAGCGTGTGCAGGGCCGGGGCGGACAGCTGAGGTGCAAACCCTTCGCGCCAAACTTTTCTCCAGGACTCCATCGTGGTTTCTCCTTTTCGCTGGGTGATTGGGAGATTTTGGTTTCCCTTTCTCTTATACTATACAATAGTCCACTATATTGTCAAATGGTTTTTACGATTTATCTTGGAAATTTTCCGATATTTCCGGTTAATTTGCCTTTAATCGTAAAATATCGTCAGGAATATCGGCCAAAAATCGTCAATAATTAGGAATGGCGGATGGCGTGGAACTCCGCCTGCTCACGCAGGTGGCTCGCTGCGCAGGCGCCCAGCGCTGGCGGCATGGGTTGATTTGGCCCGGAGGGTCAAAATCCTTGGAAAAAGACCACAGGTGGCCAAATGATTTGGCCTGGTCCGGAGGGTGGTCAAGCCTGGAGGGCGGCAGGTCGAACCAGTCGCGCAAGACTACGAAAAACCCGGAGGAACCGCCTTGCTGGCGTTCCTCCGGGTTCGTGGGTTCAGGGGCGCAACGGCGCGGCTATTCGACCGATTGCAGCCAGCCGCGATGCACCTGGCCGGCGCGAATTCTGGTAGGGTCCGCTGTGCGGACCATAAACCGTAACCATTTCGGTCGTTCAATGGTCCGCACAGCGGACCCTACTCGACCGATTGCAGCCAGCCGCGATGCACCTGGCCGGCGCGGATGATATAGAAACGCAGCGGGTTGAAGCTGGCCAGGTCGGGGTGGGTCAGCACGAAGACCACGTTGTCGAGGGAGACGGTTTCCCACTGGTGCAAGCCGACCAGCACGTCGCCGCGCTGGATGCCGGCCTTGCCCGCCACGCCCTCGGCGGTGACTTCCTGGACGGCCAGCCCACCGTGCAGGTGCGAGTTGACCTTGCCGACCGCGTCCTGGGTGGCGGCGGCGAGCTTCACGCCTAGCTTGCGCCAGACCAGGTCCGCCGGCGCTTGCGTCAGTTTCTCGGCGGGTTGCAGCACCAGCTCGCAGCGCTTTTCCTCGGACTCCCGGCGGACCACCAACGGCACCTTGTCGCCGACGCGGCGGTCGAGCATGGTGCGTTCGAGTTCCAGGGCGCAGGTGATCGGAGTGTCGGCGGACTGGACAATTACGTCGCCGCGCTGGACGCCCGCCTTGCCGGCCGGGCCGGCGGGGTCGGCCCGTTCGACGATCAGGCTGCGCGTCGGCGGGTTCTGCGTGATGTCCACGCGGTCCCGGCAGATCAGGCCGTGGGTCGCGCCGGTGCGCTTGCGGATGCTCATCATGTCGGCCGCCACCCGCAGGGTGGTATCGACCGGAATGGCGAAGCCGATGCCCTGGGCGCCGGCGCGGATGGCGACGTTGACGCCGATCAGCTCGCCGTTGATGTTCAGGAGCGGGCCGCCGGAGTTGCCGGGGTTGATGCTGGCATCGGTCTGGATCAACGCCTTGTAGGACACGTCCTTGTTGAGCGTCACGTCGCGGTTGATGGCGCTGACGATGCCGCGGGTGACGGTATGTTCGTAGCCGTAAGCGTTGCCGATGGCCGCCACCGATTCGCCGACCATCAGATCGGCGGAAGTGCCCAGGGGCACGACGGGCAGCGGGCGGGCCGGCTCGATCTTGAGCAGGGCCAGGTCGGATTCGGGGTCGCGGGCCAGGACGCGGGCGCTGTAGCCGGTGCGGTCGGCCAGGCGGACGCGGATGACGTTGACGTCCTCGACCACGTGCTGATTGGTGAGGATGTAGCCGCGCGGGTCGATGACGATGCCGGTGCCCATGCCGTTGACGCGGTTCTGCGAGGGCGTCATGGCGAAGAGGTCCTCGGCGGCCGGCCCTTGCACGGTGCGTTCGCTGTGGATGTTGACCACGCAGTTGCGGACGCGCTCGACCAACTCGACCAGCGGCGTCCGCCGCGGGTTGGTGGC
>JAGVLI010000920.1 GCA_020054355.1 Planctomycetales bacterium
CGGCGCGCGGCGCGCGCACTTCCAGCTGTTTCCGCAGTTTCTCGTACAACCGCAGCTGCTGGGCCAGCGCTTGCTGTTCGGCCGTCGCGGCGGCAAACTCGCGCGAGATGCGGCCGACTTCTTCCGGATCGCTCAGCGTACCCTGCTGCTCTTGCAACGCCAGACGCCGGACGGCACTCATGTCCAGCTTGGTGCGCGTTTCGTCCAGGGAGTTTTCGAGGTCGAGGTTGCGGAATTCGGCGAGCAGGTCACCGGGTGCCACGCGCTGGCCGTTGCGGACATGGATGCGTTCGAGCACGCCGGGCAGCGTCAGGAAAATCCTTTCCGAACCGTCCGGATGCGCCTGCACCAGCGCTGCCTGATGGATGTGGTTGATCGGCAACGGCAGCAGCAATACCGCCAGGGCGAGGGTGAGGCACAGGCCGCCGTTGAACAGCAGTCGCCGTCGGTCCATTTCGGTGTGTCTCCCTCGTTGTTTCCAGCCTTGCATCAGTCGATAGAGCGGTCCGAGCAGCAACGAGGCCAGCGCCAGGGCGAACAGCGCCAGGCCGATTGCTTCCAGGCCGTGCCGTTTGAAAAATGCGAGCAGGAACCAGAGGATGCCGGCTGCCAGCAACAGGCGGTAGACGAAGCTGGCCGCGGCGTAGCCGGTGAAGAACAGGGCGCGCCGCGGACTCAGTGCTGGTTGCGGCGAGCCGCCCAGGCCGAGCGCCCGGCACACCAGATGGTTCAGGAACTGGTTGGATCGTTCGCGCAGATTGGGGATTTCCAGCCAATCGGCCAGGATGAAGTAGCCATCGAGCCGCAGCAGCGGATTGCTGTTGAAGAGCAGCGTGTTCATGCTGCACGCCAGCATCAGGTAGAGACAAAGCTGACTGATCCAGGGATGCGCGGGCAATTGCCACCACACGAACGCCGCGCAGCTGGCCAGCAGCAATTCGACGTAGATGCCGGCAAAGCCGACGGCCATGCGCCGCCATTTGCTGGGCAGGGTCCAGGAGTCGGTCACGTCGCAGTAGAGGCAGGGGACCAGGCCCATGAACATCACGCCCATTTCATGGACTTCGCCGCCGAAGACCTTGCAGCACAGGCCGTGGCCCAGTTCGTGCAGTACCTTGACCCCGGTCATGACCAGCGCCAGGACCAGGCCCGCTTCCAGGCTGAAGAATTCCGCCAGGGTCGGCAGCCGTTCGCGGAAGGCGTCAAATCGGGTCGCGACGAGCAACAGGGCCGTCAGGAACAAGCCGATGCTGACCGCGAAGGACCAGCCGCTGAAGAGCCAGCGCAGGGGCCGGACCATGCGGGTCAGCAGCCGGTCGGGGTCGCACAACGGCAGCTGGTAGCAAAGGAGATTGGCAAACCGCGACCAGCGCTGGCGGCTGCGCTCTTCCTGGCTTTTCTTCCAGAGCTGCTGCCCGGCCTGGGTGGAATCGCGCTGCAGCAACTCGCTTTGCAGGAGTTGATGCAAGAAGCCTTCGACTTCGTCCATCGACAGGCGGCGCGGACGAAAGCGCTGCTCGAAGGCGTTGCGAACGGCTTCGAGCGTATGGCGGCCATCCAGGTGCCGCATGAGGAAGTATTCCGGCTCCTGAAAGCGAAAGTAGGCGAGCCGAATGGGGTCCTTGACCAGATAAGAAGTCCGGCCGTCGTAAGTTTGCGGCTGAATGACCAGGTCGCGGCGAAGCTGGGGACGCAGGTGCTTGCGCTGAATCAGGACTTCGGGGTTTACAGCCATGCGTCGGTCTCGCGGCACGTCGGGAGAGCCGGGTTTCACTGCCCGGCCGGCGGGTCAACGATCAGAGTCGCGGTGCTGCCTGCCAGCAGCGCCCCATCGGCATTGTCGAGTTCCGCCCAGATGCGCACCTGGCGCGTGCTGGCTTCCAGGGTGCGTTCGATCAGGGTGATTTCGGCGGTCAGCGGCGGTTCGCGTTCCATGCCGACCGGGACCGACCAGACCAGGACTCGGCCGTCGCGAGTGCCGGCGACGACGAACGAACCGTCCGGGGCGAAGCAGGCGCTCGTGACGCCGGTTGACTCCGGGCAGACCAAAGAACACAGCTTGCGGGCGCGGCTGCCCGGACCCGGCGCGCGCCAGAGGTGCAGGCCGTCCTCGCCGCCGGCCGCGGTCAGAATGAGCTGTCCATTGGGCGACAGCAGCGCGAGCGTGGAGAAAGGGCTGCCGCTGGGACCGCTGTCCAGGCTGCCGACGGTCAGCCCCTCGGGCAGCGTGCGGAGCCGCAGGGACTTGCCCTGGTCGAACAAGACCTGGCGGCCGTCGCCGCTGGCATTGAGCCGGGCGACATCGCCGGTGCGACGGTCGAGTGTGGCTTCGAGGCGCGCGGTCCGTGCTTGCACTTGCCAGAGGCGCAGCGTGTTGTCGCGGCTGACCGACATCACCTTGTCCGGGCCGATGAACTGCAAGGCCGTGATGCCGCCGCCGTGGACCACCGGGAAGCGATAGCGGAGCTTCGCGGTCGCGCAGTCCCATAGCCAGATTTCGCGATCCTCGCCGCCGGTGATGCAGGTCAAACCGTCCGGACTGAAGGCCACGCACGGGATGCCGCC
>JAGVLI010000329.1 GCA_020054355.1 Planctomycetales bacterium
ACGTCCACGGTTTGCAAGCGCGGGTCACGCCGCTGCGCTTCCGCAACGGGCAGCTGGTCCGTCGGCGGCGCGGCGTCCTCTGGCAGGTGCAGCGCTTCTTCGTGGACGACCGCGAGATGCTTTACCTGATGACCTTCTGCTTGCCGCGCTTCCTCGACCAGAGCTTCGACGAAAAACTCATCACGCTTTTTCACGAGCTGTACCACATCGGCCCGGACTTCGACGGCGACCTGCGCCGCCACGCAGGCCGCTATTGCCTGCATTCGCACAGCCAGCGCGGCTACGACGAGCAGATGGCCCACCTGGCGCGGGAGTACCTCAACGGCGGCGCCGATCCGGCGCTGCACGCCTTCCTGCGCCTGGATTTCGGCCAACTCTTGCAGCGGCATGGCAGCGTCGTCGGCGTAATGGTCCCTCGCCCCCGGCTGATCCCGCTGCCGCCCCACCAGACCTCTTCCAGCGCTTGACCGCGCGCCGAACCGTCCCGAGTTGTTGCACCTGGAGTCCCGATGAATTCCCCCAGTGCGAAGCGAAAGCCGGTCTTCTGGATGCTGCTTTTCCTGGTGCCGGCGACCGGCTGCCAGGAGACGGCCGCTCCGCGTCCGACGGCGCCTGCCAGCAACACACCACCGGTAGCGATGCAACTGGCGGGCACTTCCTCTTGTTCGGGTCGCGCCTGTCACGGCAATGCGTCGCCGGTCGCTGGCCAGGCCATTCAGCTCAACGAGTTCGCCACTTGGGCGCTGCACGATCCGCATGTCGGCGCCTACGACGTGCTGCTCAACGAGCGGTCCAAGAAGATTGCCCGCAACCTGCGGATTCCGGGCGAGCAGGCCGAGAATGACGTGCGCTGCCTGGCTTGCCATACGAATCCGCTGGCTGCCTTGCCGGATGCAGCGCCGCTGGTGCAGGCCGAGCGCCGCTTCGGCGTGGGCTGCGAGTCGTGCCACGGTCCCGCTTCCGGTTGGCTGGTTTCCCACACGACGGCGGAATGGAAGAAGCTGACCGTCGCGGAGAAGGCCAAGCAAGGCATGTACCCGGTTCAAGACCTGGCGGCTCGGGCCGAGATGTGCGCTGCTTGCCATGTCGGCCAGCCGGCGGATGTGGCGAAGGGTCTCCCGGCCCGCGACCTGTACCACGACTTGCTCGGCGCGGGGCATCCCCGGCTGAGCTTCGAGCTAGGCAGCTACCTGTCGAACCTGGCCCCGCACTGGCTCGAAAAGGAGCAGGAGCCTGGCCACGAGGCGAAAGTCTGGGCGGTGGGGCAAGTGGTGTCCGCGAAGTCGGCCCTGCAACTGCTGGCCGAGCGAGCGGGCAATCGCGGGCGGCCCTGGCCCGAATTCGCCGAGTACGATTGCGCGGCGTGCCATCACGATTTGCGCGAGCCGGCACATTGGGAGCCGGACAGCGTCAAGGGCCGAGCGCCGCTGGGAGCGTTGCCCTGGAACGACTGGTACGTGACCATGCTGCCCGGAGTCCTCAACGATCGGCTGGCGGCCGAGCTAGTTGAACTTCGTGCGCAAATGGCCAAGCGCTATCCCGATCGCGAGAAGGTGGCCCAGCAAGCCCGGGATATGGGGCGAAAATTGAGCGAACAACAGCATTCGTTGCATGTCCGCAAGTTTGACCGGAAAGCCATTCAGCAACTGGTTGCGAGCCTGGTACAGAGACGGCAACCCGAACTGCGCGGGAGTTGGGACACGACGGATCAACTCTGCCTGGCCCTGTTCGCGCTGACGGAAGCCGCGCAGCGCGACCGGCTCCACGCGGTCGAGCTATCGCCGCTCGAAAAGCGCAACAAGATCAATACAGCACTTCAGGAATTGCGCGATCAAGTTACGCTAGAACTGAACGGGCAACGTTCGCTGCGGCGCGATGCCGAATTCAGAAAAGACCTGGACGCACTGCTGCGGCGCTTGGGGGAATAGGCCCGCCGGAAAGTAAGGGGCTATCGGGCAAAACTTGTAGGGTCCGCTGTGCGGACCATTTTCTAAACGGTCCGCACAGCGGACCCTACGGGAGTATTGTCCATCGATCCTACGGCTTCTCGCTCGTTAGCAATTCGTGCAACTGCTTGAGGGCCGCCAGAAAGCGCGTCGGTGAATAGTGGCTGGCCTGACGCAAGGTCTGGTCCATTTCCTTGAGCAACTCCGTCTTTTGGCCGGCGGGCAACGCGAGCTGCAAGGACTTCTGGAGTTCCTGCTGCACTTCCTTGATTCGTGCATCGGTTGCCGGCTTGTCGGGGAGTTCCGAGTAGATCGCATTGAAGGCCCAGGCGATCTGGCGGGCACTGTCGAAATCGACGATCTCCTTCACCGCGGTCAATTCCCGCAGCGCCTGGCGCGCCGCGTCTCGGTCGTACTTCCGGCTGCCCATCGCTTTCAGCAAGTCGTTAGACCATTGCACCAGCTCGTGGGCGGCCTTGGCGACTTCCGGCGCGTTGCCGAACGGTTCCGCGGTCGAGACCTGGTTGAGCCGTTGCGATTTTTCCTGGAAAGCGCGCGTCAGTTCTTGATGGCGTGCGCGATCCTCGGGGGCGGCATGGTGGATGCCGAGCGCCACCAAGACCGTTGGCCACGGACGCAGCGGCGGACGGCCCGGCTGCCCGAGCGGACCGCGCGCGATCCGCCAGGCTGGGTAGCGCAGCTGGTGATGGCAAGCGTAGCAATCGAAGTTCGCGATGTCGAGCAAGCGGTCGGACGGATTCGCCTGGACAGCGCACTGGTCCGCTTGCGTG
Source organism: Planctomycetales bacterium (assembly GCA_020054355.1). GTDB lineage: Bacteria > Planctomycetota > Planctomycetia > Gemmatales > Gemmataceae > JAGVLI01. The sequence goes on from JAGVLI010000329.1 coordinate 2,738, forward strand.
GCGTACAGCGTCATGGCTTCGCGGAAGGCGACCACGCCGCCCTCGATCACCAGGCGGGTTTCCTCCAGCTCGCCGGTCTGGTATTGCAACCGTTTCTGGACGGCGGGCGACTTGTCGCGCATCAGCTTCCAGTGCATGGGCATCTGCTGGCAAAACGTGGCGATCTCGAAGCTCGGCAGCGGCGGATGGCCGGCGACGTACATGTCGTGCGTGACGACCTTGCCCTCGGCCGTGTTGCCGATATGGCAGGAGGCGCAGACCTGGGTTCGCCGCACCGGATTCCACAGGTCCGTCATGCCGCCTTCGGTTTGCTTCTCGTCGCGAGTCTTTTTCTGCCATTCCTCGCGGAATTGCAAGCCATGATGCTGGTCGGCCCAGCGCGCGTAGGGACCGTGACAGACGGCACAGCTAATGCCTTCCTCCAGCTTGAACTTGGCGTTCAGGGAGCGGTCCTTGACTTCTTGATTGTCGAAGTACACTCCATGACAGGCCAGGCAGGCGCGCTCCTTGGTCACGTCGATGTTCAGGCGTTTGCCCATTTCCTGGGCGCGCGGCCCCTGCAATGCCAGGTAAGCGAGCCGGTGCTTGTCTTCCGTTTGCCAGACCTTGCCTTCGGTCAGGTCCGAGACGGAATCCTCGCGGACGCCGTCCTTGTCGCCCTTGCTGTGGCAGACGACGCATTCGACCGCCGGGAAGAAGACGCGGCGGCCAGCCTTCTGTTCGTCCACGGCTGGCGCGGAATTGCTGACGGGCTTGGCCGGCTGGGCGCTGCTTGCGCTCAGCCACCAGGCGCACCATGAAGCGCCGGCAAGTCCCAGCAGCAGGCACAGGAGTCGGACGCCCGAAGGGAACATGATGTTGGTCCTATTTCTTCAGCTGGTCCTGGATTTTCCGCTGCTCCCCGCGAAAGCGCTCCGCGCTGAACCGAGGAGGATGGGCGTCAGCGATGCCGTGCGGCCGATCGAGCAAGCCGTGCATGGTCCGCAGGGAAGCCAGGATGCGCGGATTCCGCCGGCCGGGGTCCAGGTCGCCCATCGTCCGGTAGACCGCTGTCAGGGCGAGGTAGCGCTGGGCGGCCGCGTCCCAACCCTGGTGCGGCTGATCGGCAGCCAGCCGGACCAACCGCTGGGCCAGCAGGTCAGGATCATTGTACCTGGACCGCGCCACCGACGGCAGCGCCTGGTTGAGCTGGTCCGCCGCGGCTTTGGCCAGCTGGGCTACCCGCTCGCGGTCGGGGTAGCGTTCGGCCATCAGCTGGCGGATCGTCGCCAATTCGGCCGGTGGCTTGCCGTCCAGTGCATCGGCAAGGGTCGCTTGGTGCCAGCTGCTCCAGTTTAGCGAACTGAGTTGCGGATGCCCTTGGTCCGACCGAGGCCGCGCGCTCGGCTCGCGCAGGTCGTGGTGACAGCTGGCACAATCGTATTCGGCGAACTCCGGCCAGGGTCGATCCTTGTTCCCCGCCCGGCTGGCCAGCAGTTCCAGTGCGGCCCTGGCCGAGACGACCTGGCCGACCGCCCACGCCTGGGCCTCGAAGCCCGGCGAGCGAGACCGTTCCGCGCGTTCGTTCCAGTGTGGCGGCATCTGTGCCAGGTGATTGGCCAGCTCGAAGTGATTGATCCGGGGATGTCCAGCACCCAACAGGTCGTGAATCGGGTCCGCCTCCGGAGTGCCGACATGGCACGTCACGCACAGCTCAGCCCGCGAAACCAGGTCCTTGGTGGGCAGCATGCCGAGGGCGCGCTTTTCATCGGCGCTCTTGCGCTGCCATTCCGGCCGGTAGTGCTGAGTCAGCCACTTTTCCGCCGGCCCGTGGCAGCTTTCGCAGCTGACTCCGTCCGCCAGCAGGACTTGCCGGCCCGACTGCCGCTCGGGAACGTTGAGCGAGTGACACTTCAGGCAGAAGAGGTTCTCCTCCGGCCGCGCTGCCTCAATGGTTTTCAGGCGGCGGAGGTTCTTTTCAATCAGTTTCGAGCGCTCGTCCAGCAGGACCAGGTAGGCGCGGGCATGACGGTCGTGGCGAATCCAGGTCGTGTATTCGCACCCTTTCTCGCCCTGGGCGACCGGCTGATGATGGCATGCCGTCGAGGTGCAGGAACTGACTCCGAGATACTTCAGTCCGCCGGACGGCGCGGGCGGTGCCGTGCTGGACTCAGGCCGAGCCTGCGAAGCGGTATGCAGCGCGGCCAGTCC
>JAGVLI010000399.1 GCA_020054355.1 Planctomycetales bacterium
CACTGCGGCCAGTCGCCGGCGGCGGCCCTGGGCGAGTGGGCCGCGACCGGCAGCATACCGAGGAACAGTGCGATGAATCCCAGTGGACGCAACTTCGATGAGTACATGAACCGTGTCCTCCTGAAGCAAGGGATGGTGCGCGGCAACTATTTCTTCTCCTGGATCGCGTACAGCATGGATTCCGTCAGAACGTAAAGGACGCCGTTCGCAAAGACCGGCGTAGCGTGGAGCGGATGAGGCATGCCGATTTGTCGGGGATTGGGCTTGGACTTGCCGTGCTCGAGGAGATACATGACGCCGTCGCCGGTGGGCACGTACACCTTGCCGTCCACCCACAGCGGCGAACCGCAGGCTTCCGACCGGACATCGTGGACCCAGTAGCGTTTGCCGCAGCGGGCATCCAGGCAGTGGAGGTAGCCTGAAATCTCGGTGATATACACCAGGCCGTCGGCGATGGCGCAGGTGCCGACCGTGCGGCCGAAGAAGAAGTCCCGTTGCGATTTGGCTTGTTCCTTCGGAGTGGCCGGACCGCCGAAGCGCCAGACAATGCCCGAATTCGGATTGAGGCAAACCTGCCCCTGCGCGTCCTCCAGTTCCAGGCTGACGTCGCCTTCCTTGGTTGGATTGATGCAGTAGAACCAGGCCACGCCGTCGTAGTGCTCGGGGTCCTGTCCGGTGCCGATGTAGATGCGGTTGTCGTGGAAGACCGGCGTGCCGACGCAGTAGTTCTTCGTGCCGCGTCCGCCGATTTCCCACTTCGCGCTCTTGGGGTTCAGGTCGCACTTCCAGATGAGCTTGCCCGTGGTTGGCTCGAACGAGCGCAGCCAGCCGTCGCCCAGACCGACGATCACCTGGGTCCGGCCGTTGATCTCCGCCAGCAGCGGACTGGACAGCTGGCTCAGCATGATGTTCTTGCCCGGCGAGGCATCCTTCCAGACCGCCTTGCCGGTGTCTTTGTCCAGACAAACGACGCTGGGAGCGTTCGGGGCGGCGACTTTCTCGTAGCCCTCATCAATCCCATTGCCGGTGACGACGTGCAGCAGGTTCTTGTAGGTCGGCCCCAGCGACGGCGTCATGCCCAGGGCCATCGCCGGATGGTGCGGGACGACGCCGAAGTCCCGCACCGTGTCCGTCTTCCAGATGACTTTCGGCTCGCCGACGCCGCGGGCCGATATCCAGGCAGAGCACCTCGGCGCGGTTGGTGCGGATCCAGAGGCGGTCGCCCTCGATCAGGGGCGAACTGGCCATGCTGGAGCCGGGCCAGTCGTGGTGCTGATGGAACCCCTTGCCGCTGGGACGGGGCGACCAGTATTCGTAGAGCAGCTTGCCGTCGCTTTCGCGGAAGCACTTGAGGACGCTGAAGTCTTTGCGCTGCTCGCCTTCCTTCTTGTAGTCATTGGTGCCGACCCAGACCAGGCCGTGGGCCACCACCGGACTGCCCTGGCTGCGCTGGCCGACCGGCACGGCCCGCTTGATATTGCGCGCGGCCCGAACCACCGCGCCCTGTTTGTTTTTCGATTCCACCTGCCAGTCGGCAGGCGCGCCTGTTTCCGGGCTGACCATGTTGCGCGTCCAGTTGCGGCCCCACATCGGCCAATCCTCGGCGCGGTTGGCCGGCGGCCCCCAGGTTCATGGCCCGGATGGCGGTGTCGATGGTCGCATGGCCGGTCATCAGGATCACGGGCAGGCTCAGCCCGCGCTGCTTGAGGACGCCGAGAAAATCGATGCCGCTCATTCCCGGCATCTTGTTATCCACCAGGATGACCTCGAAACCGCCGCCGGCCAGCAGCGTCGGCGCCTCCTCGGCCCGTTCGAGGTACTTCACCGGATGCCCCTGTTCCTGCAACGACTGCTGCAAGAACCGGCCCAGGTCGGTGTCATCGTCAATGATCAGAATGGCGGACAAGGGCAACTCCGGACGGAGACCTGGGGCAACGGGCCGCAGCCGTCATTCGAGCAGAGGCGCGGGACACCGTAAAGAGCGTCGGCTGCCGGAATCCAAGCGGCGTGCTCGCTCGGGGGGCGCTGCACGCTCGCTGGGAGGATAGTTCGTCGGAGGGCCGATTCTTCGGGAGCCACCCCACGCCCCGGCCGCCGGGGTAGCGCACACCCTGCACGGTGGGGCGGAGGAACTCCGCCTGTGTGTGAGATAGGATGAGACAACTCTGTCCATAGCCTGGCAAATCGGGGTACGTTGCGTCAAGGCCGGCGGCACGAAGACCGAGAAGGGCGCCCGCTATTTTTGGCAGCCGATGAGCAGCATCAGCCGGAGTTGGGCCTTGTCGTATTCGCGGACGGCGTTCAAGTGGCCGAGCTGCGCCATCGCCAGCGATTGCAGGCTGAGCAGCACTTCGCTGACCGAGCTGCCCGGGATGTTCTTTTCGACGCGCTCCTTGGCCAGCAGCCGCGCGTTGCGGGCGTGCTTGATCTGCTCCTTGCCCAGCTGGATTTCCTCGACGCCGCTGAGGACCGCTTCGCGCGATTCCTGCACTCCGGCGGTCAGCTTGGCCCGCAGGTCCTGGTATGCCAGGTGGGCCTGCTGCCGCTGGGCGTCGGCCACGCGCTGCCGGTCGTGCCGGGTGGCC
>JAGVLI010000026.1 GCA_020054355.1 Planctomycetales bacterium
CTGCCCTGGCGTGGGCCACGGAGACCTGATCCCGGTCGAAGAGATCACGCGGCGCATCAAGACGATTCGTTTGTGAGGATGCCCCGATGACCGCCGAGCTGCGCTGTCAGGTGCTGGAACTCTACCGCGAAACCGACGCCGAGGTGCAGGCGGCGGGTCCGGTGTGCGTCGCCAGCGGTCGTTGCTGCCGGTTCAAGGAGTTCGGCCACGTCCTCTATGTCAGCAACCTCGAAGCCGAAGTGCTGCTGTCTGCCGCACCGGCATACGAGCAGCCCGTTTCTCCCGATTTCTGCCCGTTTCAAAAAGAAAAGCTTTGCACCGCGCGCGAGCCGCGGCCGCTGGCCTGCCGGGTCTACTATTGCGATCCGAACTACCAGGAAACCGGCAACGCTATCACCGAAAAGTACCTGCACCGTTTGAAGGAACTGGCCGAGGATCAGGGCGTCGAGTGGCGCTATGCACCGCTGCATGTGTTCCTGAATGAAGCGCCGAATACACGGTCCGCTGGGGTGTCTAATGGATGACCCTCGATTTCAGGCTCGAACGCGCGGTGATGCAAAAAACTGCTGAATAGCTGTCAGCTATAAGCTGTTAGCTGACAGCTAAATCATTCCAAATGCTCCCCGGCATCGGCTTTCTTCAGGAGGATGAATCATGCCCTGGCTGCGCTCCCTTGCCCTGCTGCTGCTGACTGCCGTGCTGGCCAACGCCGGCGACTGGCCGCAATGGCTCGGTCCCAAGCGCGACGGCGCTTCCACCGAAAAGGTCGCGCCCTGGAAGGACACGCTCAAGGTGCTCTGGCGGCAGCCGGTCGGCGAAGGCCACGGCTCGCCCGTGGTGGCCGGCGGTCAGGTCTTCCTGCACGTCAAGGTGAAGGACAAGGACGAGGAAGAAGTGCTCGCCTTCGACGTGAAGGATGGCAAGCAACTCTGGGCTCACAAGTATGCGCGCGGCAACGCGACTTTCAAGTTCGGCAACGGTCCCCGCGCCACGCCGACCGTGACTGACGGCAAGGTTTACTCGTTTGGCATCACGGGTATTCTGACGTGCTGCGAAGCCGCCAGCGGCAAGGAAGTGTGGCAGGTCGATACGCTCAAGACCTTCAAGGCGCCCAACCTGTTCTTCGGCGTCTCCTGCTCGCCGCTGATCGAAGGCGACAAGGTGCTGGTGAACGTCGGCGGCCAGGGTGCTTCCGTCGTGGCCTTCAACAAGGACAAGGGTGATGTCGTCTGGAAAGCGATGGACGACAAGGCCAGCTATTCATCGCCCGTCGCCATCGGCGAAGGCAAGAACCGGCAAGTCGTCTTCCTGACGCAGCAGGGGCTGGCGAGCCTGTCGCCGGCCGACGGCAAGGTCTTCTGGAAGTTCCCGCTGGTGGACAAGCTGGCCGAAAGCTCGACGACACCCGTGCTGTCCGGCGACCTGCTGCTTGGCAGTTCCGTGACCTACGGCGCTGCCTGCCTGAAGCTCCAGGACAAAGACGGCAAGCCCGCCTTCAGCGAAGTCTGGAAGAACCCTGCGTATACCTGCTACTTCTCGACGCCGGTGCCGGTCGGGCCGGACCACACATACCTGGTCACTGGCGCGCTGCTGCCGCCGTCGGTGATGCTGCGCTGCGTGGACACCAAGACTGGCAAGGAATACTGGAACAAGCCGAAGATCGGCAAGTATCACGCGGCCTTGCTGCGCACCGGCGACGACAAGCTGCTGATGCTCGACGACGCCGGCAACCTGATCCTGCTCGACCCGAACCCGAAGGAATACAAGGAGCTGGCGCGGGCCAAGGTCTGCGGCGCCACCTGGGCGCATCCGGCGCTGGCGAACGGGCGGGTCTACTTGCGCGACGAGAAAGAGTTGCTCTGCATTCAGCTGGGGGAATGAACTCGAAGTGCGGCGAGCGGCGCGGCGTTAGCTCGACGTGTGCAGGTTAGTGCGCGGCGGCAGGAGTAGCCGCGCTGCGGCTGATCTGCGCTTCCAGCACCTTCTGCGTCTGATCTTGCGGACCGCGAGCCGACAAATCCCGCGTGCGAGCACCTTGCCGCCCTGGGCCGGATGCCCCAGGCGCCCGACCACCCATTCATTCAGGTTGCGAGCGCCCGTTGATGGCAGATCGGCGTCCAGCCCGATCTCGCCGCCCACCACCCAGCCGATGCCGGTGCGGAGGATGTAGGTCGGCAGCCGGTCGTATTCGTCCTGGATGTCGCCGACCAGCTCTTCGAGAATGTCCTCGAAAGTAATCATGCCGAGTACCTGGCCCGCCGGGTCGCGGACCAGGGCAATATGGCTGCGCTCGTGGATCATCTGCTCCAGGCAACCGGAGATGGGCTGGTCGGCGGCGAGACTGGGAAGCGGCCGCAGCAGGGCCTGGATCGACGCTGCCCCCGGATTGAGCCGCAAGGCGTCCACAATCCATTCTCGGTGGCTGCAAGAACCCGGCTCCCGTCTGAACCAGACGGCACCGATTTTGGGGAATCCAGGGTACCGCGCTCCGCAGGAGTCCGAGGAAAAACTACCCAGCGGCTCTGAGCCGACTGATGGCTGTGGGACCGCTCCGGGCGGTGGACGGCGACCACGCCTCTCCGAAGCGTCGCGAACCGTAGTCACCACGCGCCCGGAGCAGCCGCTTCGGATTGTAAACGGTGCGGAGGTTCGCCGGGCCGTCCATCGAGTAATTCTGGACGCGATTGAAGGGACCAGCGGGTATTCGCAGCCCACTTTTTTTTCGGTACCCGACAGTGGGAGAATACCGCCTGCGACACGCGGCAGGGGCACATGGAGCCGCGCCCGTCGCTGGGGAATTCCAGTGGCCCTTGCACGCTGGGGAGAAGGTGTGCGCTGGGCGGGGAAAATGCAAAGTCGCCAGCGGCTGGGCGAAGGTTTTCTTGAGGAAGTCCTGGCGGAATGGAAAAAAACTGGGCAAGCCCTGCCGAGGGTGCCGATTATGCCTGTTGTCCCGGTCTGGCCCGCTGGCATCCCCCTACCTTGCAGATCACTGCCATGCGCTCGAACCGCTCTTGCCTGCCCCTGGTGGTCGCACTTTTCGTAGGCGCGCTCAGCCTGACGAGCACGGGTTGCCTGACTTGCCATCCGTGGGGCTGCAAGGCGGCCCAGGATGCGCCCTGTGAATTGAACAAGGCTTCCCTCCCCAGCTACATCATCGAGCCGCCGGACATTCTGCTGATCGACGCGCTGCGCATCGCGCCGTTGCCGCCTTACAAGATCGAGGCTCTGGACGGCTTGCTGATCCAGGCGACCCAGGTCCTGCCCGATGAGCCGATCAGCGGAGTGTTCACCGTGGCGCCCGAAGGCACCATCAACCTCGGCCCCTCCTATGGCTCGGTGGCGGTGGCGGGGCTGTCCACGGAGGCCGCCCGCGAGGCCATCGAGAAGCACCTGAAGACGATCCTGAAGGATCCCAAGGTCCAGGTGGCGTTGGCGCAATCGCGCGCCATGCAGCAACTGCGTGGGGAGCATCTGGTGCGGCCGGACGGCACGGTCGGCCTGGGGGTGTATGGCAGCGTTCACGTCACCGGCCTGACGCTGGAGGAAGCCAAGGCGGCCATCGAAGCCCACCTGAGCCAGTTCTTGCTGCGCCCCGAGGTGTCCGTGGACGTGTTCGCTTACAACAGCAAGTTCTACTACATCGTGCTCGACGGCGCCGGCTACGGGCAACAGGTGTACCGGATGTCGATCACCGGCAACGATACCGTGCTGGATGCCATCAGCTCGATCAACGGCTTGCCGGCGGTCAGTTCCACGCGGAAAATCTGGGTGGCCCGGCCGTCCGCCGAGCCGGGGCACAAGGACAGGGTGATGCGCGTCAACTGGCCGGACGTGGTCAAGTGCGGGGAGCCGAGCACGAACTACCAGCTGTTTCCGGGCGACCGCGTCTACGTGAAGGCCGACTCGCTGATTACCTTCGACAACCTGCTGGCCAAGGTCATCAGCCCGATCGAGCGCGTGCTCGGCGTCTCGCTGCTGGGCCAGCAGACGATCCTGAGCTTCGACCGCAGCTTGCAGCGCGCGCGGAATGGCGGCGGGGGCGGCGGTTTCTGATGGAGTGTTTCGCGTGAGTCGATGCCGCGCGAAACGATGAATCAAGATTGGGTGGCTTTGACGAACGGATGAAGTTCGCGGTTCGACAACTCCCGCAGGAAGTTGCAGCCCAGCAGCCAGTGCCCGTCTGGCGCGGAGCTGACCCGAACCACGGAAACCAGCATGGGCAGATTGGTCCCGCCGCTCAACGAGCCGATCTGAATATGGAGCAGACTGCCGATCTCGATGGCTTCCGCCACCTGTAAGCCGATGCCGTTGGCCGAAATGTCGATCAATTGGGCCGGCGCGGGTGTTTGGTTCCTGAGCCGGGCGCGCTGAAAGGTGGCCCGTGCTTTACACGGAAAGCGGACCCAGGAGCGTTGGTCGGACTGCGCCGTTTCCTGGCGCAGGGCGCCGAACCGCGCCAGCTCTTCGTCCGGCAACTCCAGCGCGAACACGCAGCCGTTTTCCCACCCGCCTTCGGCCTGCGGGGAGCAGCGGACCACATAGGCCAGTGCCTCGGTGGCGGC
>JAGVLI010000667.1 GCA_020054355.1 Planctomycetales bacterium
CGGGCGCTGCCGACCAGGACGACGCGGTTGACGCCGATGCCGGGATGCGTGGTCCAGCCGAAACGGCCGGCGCTGACCGTCACTGGCAGCCCGTCTTCCAGCCGGCCGGACAGCAGGCCGAAGTCCTCGACGTTGTGCTTCTGATGTTCCTGGAAGAAGTAGTTGCCGGTGATGCCGTGGACGCTCTGGAACTTCTTGCCCGTCAGCCAGCGGATCAGGGCCAGCGGATAGACGGCGACGTTGTCGAACTCGCGCTTGGCCTCGACCAGTTGCTGCCGTTCGGGCGGATACTCTTCCTTTCTTGGGGCGCCGAGCTGGGCGGTGCCGGTCTTGCCCTTGGCGAAGAAGGCGTCGGCGTGGATGGCGAGCAGCTTGCCGAGCTTGCCTTCGGTCAGCAGCCGTTTCGCTTCCTGGGACCAGGGTTGCGGAATCATGCTGAACATGTGGCTTTTCACGCCGGCCTTTTGCACGGCGGCGGCGATGGCGTCGGCTTCCGCGAGCTTGGGCGCCAGCGACTTGTCGAGATAGAGATGCTTGCCCGCCTGGGCGCATTGCACGGCGATCCGGCCGCGCCGCTCCGGCGGAGCGCAGATGCTGACGATGTGTACGTCCGGCCGGGCCAGCGCCTTGGCCAGGTCGGGCAAATAGGGCACGTTGAGCGCCCAAGCCAGCTGCTCGTTGAGCTTGCGGCGGTTGGCGTCGATGGTGGTCTCATCGGTGACGGCGATCAGCTGGCAGCGCGGGTCGGCGGCGAAGGCTTCCGCGTAGCCTTCCTGATGGGTATGGCTGCCGCTCACCAGGAGCACGCCGTACTTCGGCTTGGGCTTGCGCGGCGGCAGAGGGTCCGGCCGGGGCAGCAGCTCCGGCGCGGGCGGCAACTCAATGCTGATGGGGTTGGTGCCGTTGTTCTGGTTGGCGACCAGGGCCGTCAGGATTTCCTCGATGCGGCGCACGCCCAGCGAAGCCGGGCTGTCTTCCCAGGCATGCAGGCCGCCGGCATCGTAATGGTGATAGAGCGCGCCGCGGTTGCCGATGACGGTGAGATCGACGCCCGCGTTGCCTTCCTGTCCGCGCGCTTCGGAAATGACAGCGGTAGCGCCGTCGGGGAAGAGCAGGGTAAACGTGACCTGGCTCTTGGCACCCTTGCCGGAATAGAGCGAGTAGAGCTTATGCGGGGACTGACCGAGCCATTCGCCGACAATGGCAATGGTGCGGGCCAAGGCCCAGAGCGGCGGTCCTTCGGTTTCCAGCACGCCTTGCAGCAGGTAGCGCACGAAGACCGGCTTGCCGATCCGCTTGCCGGTGATGGCGGTTTGCACCGCGCGATGCACTTCGGAGAGGGTGGTCATGGCGGGGAGTTCCTTGTGCTAAACCGCAAGCGGCATTTCCTGCGGCTCATCGTACCGTTCGTTGGCCGCGCGGACTCCCGAAAAAATTTACTTGACTCATAAATAGTTGACGTATAAACTATATAACGAGGATTGAGGACGGCAACATGGCCTTGCAACGGGAACTCAAGAAGAAACGGCCGTTCGACTCGCTGGAGCAGGAAGCGCTGCTCAACCTGCTGCGGACCAGCGACCGCGTGCAACTGCGCTTCACCCGGCTGTTCCGTGCGCATGGGCTGTTTCCGGCCCAGTACAACATCCTGCGCATCCTGCGCGGCGAGGGCAAACCGCTGCCGATCCTGGAGATTGCCGGCCGGATGTTGACGCAGGTGCCCGGCATTACCGGGCTGATTGACCGGCTCGAACGGGCTGGCCTGGTAGTCCGGCAGCGCTGCACCGAGGACCGCCGGGTGATTTTCGTCGCCATCACGGAGGCGGCCCTGCGGCTATTGGCCGACCTCGACGGGCCGGTCCTGGAGTTGCACCGGCAGCTGCTGTGCCATCTCACGCCGGGCGAATTGAAAGAACTGAACCGTCTGCTGGAAAAGGTGCGGGCGCCGCTGGCGACCGATGAGCAATAGTGCCCGTGGGTCACGATTCCAGTCGTGACAACCTTTGCGACCCTTTGCGTACGTCACGATTGGAATCGTGACCCACGGGCCAATGGCCAGGTCCTTTTGTTTTTGGGTTCAATAGATTATATATAAATAATTTCCATGTCGTCTTTTTAGGAGCTCCAACATGATCCGGGTACGCAAGGCCGGCGAGCGCGGCCATTTCGATCACGGTTGGTTGAAGACGCATCATACGTTCTCGTTCGCCGATTATTACGACCCGGCGCACGTCAGTTTCCGGGCGCTGCGGGTGATGAACGAGGACTGGGTGCAAGCCGGAGCGGGGTTCGGCATGCATCCGCATCGCGACATGGAAATCGTCACCTGCGTGCTGGAGGGAGCGCTGGAGCACAAGGACAGCCTGGGCAACGGCTCCACGATGCGGCCGGGGGACTTGCAGCGGATGAGCGCCGGCACCGGCATCCTGCACAGCGAGTTCAACCCGTCGCCGGCCGAGCCGGTGCATCTGTATCAAATCTGGCTGGTGCCGGAGAAGCGCGGCATCACTCCGGGGTACGAGCAGCGGCGCTTCGCCGAAGCGGAAACGCAAGGCCGGCTGCGGCTGGTGGCGTCGCCGGACGGCCGAGAGGAGTCTTTGACCATTCATCAGAATGTGGCTATCTATCGATCATCCTTGCAACCTGGCCAGCAGGTGGCGCACGACCTGAAGCCGGGCCGGCACGGCTGGGTGCAGGTGCTGCGCGGGCGGGTCGAGGTCAATGATACCGGCCTGGCGGCGGGTGACGGGGCGGCGCTGCAGGACGAAGCCCGGCTGGTGATTCGGGGCGTGGAACCGGCGGAGGTACTGGTGTTCGATCTCAATTAGCGCAATTGACTGTTTTGTAGGTCAGGCTTTCCAGCCTGACTGTGGCGTCCGTGTCAGGCTGGAAAGCCTGACCCACAAGACTCGTGACTGCGAAGCCGCAAGCGGCGGGAGGATTATCCAATGAAGCCCAAGATTCTGGCGTTCGCCGGCAGCAGCCGGAAGGACTCTTACAACAAGAAGCTGATCCGGATCGCGGCCGACGCCGCTCGCAAGGCGGGCGCGGACGTGACCTTGCTGGACCTGAAGGACTATCCGCTGCCGTTGTTCGATCAGGACTATGAAGCGGAGCAGGGGATGCCCGAGAACGGGGCCAAGCTGAAGAAGCTGATGGTCGAGCACGACGGCTTCCTGATTTCCTGCCCGGAGTACAACAGCTCGATCACGCCGTTGCTGAAGAACGTCATCGATTGGGCCAGCCGATCCGCGCCCAACGAGCCAGCGCTGGTTGCTTACCAGGGAAAGGCCGTGGCGCTGATGGCGGCGTCGCCGGGGGCGCTGGGCGGGCTGCGCGGCCTGGTGCATGTGCGGGCGATCCTCGGCAACATCGGCGTCATCGTGCTGCCGGACCAGGTCGCGGTGCCCAAGGCGTTCGAGGCGTTCAACGAGGACGGCTCGCTGAAAGACCCCAAGCAGCAAACGGCCGTCGAGAAGCTGGGGCAGACGCTGACGGCGTTCCTGGCGAAGGTGAAGGGTTAGAGGTGTTTTAGTTGCCGGGTCATTCCGACAAAAATTCGCCAACTGGGCTTGAACGATCGCGGCGGGATTGGCGATGGTGAATGGAGTAATTGGTAGGCCGCTGCCGGCGCAGCCGCAGCGTGCTAAACCGCAAGCGGGCGCTGGAACAGCGCCCACACAACCTGTTCAGCACGGTCTGTGTCGGCCGTGCGCCGTTATCCAAAAAGTCCTTCCGCGCCGTCGTTGACGTGGCGAACGACGGAATGTCCGGGTCCGACATCCGCAGCGATGTACACCTTGTTGACCCAGCACCGACTCTGTTCCTGGCGGGCGTGTCCGCTCTTGATCCAGCGATGCCCGACCACGGTGCCCGTGACCGCCCGAACTTGCCCCGATTCCC
>JAGVLI010000659.1 GCA_020054355.1 Planctomycetales bacterium
GGCGGCATACGCCACCTTGCCGAAGTAGCGCAGCCAGGCCGGCAGCAAGCGGAACAGTTGGCGCGCCAGCAAGCGCGGCGTCGTCGAGAAACGCGGTTTGCCCCGGCGGATCGGTCCAAAGACCCGGAAATCGAGAAAGCGGTCGTCGTCGGGAGCGACTTGACCGCCTTCCGGAGCATGCAGGGTGAACTTGCACGTCTTGCCGGGCCGCAACGGCAGCGTCAAGGCGATGAGCCGGTTGCCGGTGACTGCCGCCTGGGCCGCCACTCGGTCGAGTCCGTCGCGCACTTCGAGAGTGAAGCGGCCGTGATTCAGGCCGGGTCCAGATTCCATCGCGAAAGAGAGCGTGAGCGATGATTCGGTTTCCGAGCGGGCCAGGATGACCGCTTCGTTCCACGCCCAGCGGAAGTGGCTGCCATTGCAGCGTTCGGGAGGGTACCAGCCGGGACCGAACCGGATGTTGCAATCGCCCGACACGATGTCGTCGCGGTCCAGGGCGCCGGCTTCCTGATCGAACGAGGGAATGCGCACGCCATCCGGCGTCAGGTCGAAGGTGCCCTCGCGGGCATTGATGCGGATCAGGTGGTCGCGGCAGTACGCCAATTGCTCATCCACCGGCGCGTCGATGGGCACGTCGGCCGCCACGTCGTGCCGGTCGATGCGGTAGATCTTGCCCGGCTGCAAGCCGCCGGCCGCGATGAATTCCATCAGTTCGTCGGAGAACAGAATGTCGATGTTGGTCGCCAGGATGAACTGGCCGCGCGCCCGCCGGATGCCGACGTTCTTGGCGATCATCTGAAACAACGGGAGGCGCGCGGAATAACGGAACTGGCGGTGCAGCTGTTCGGGCACTTCGAGGATGCGAACTCTACAAGTGCCGGGGTTGTCCGGCCAGCGCAGCGCTTCGGCCAGGCGCGGACGATCCGGCGGCGGGTTCCACTCGACGACGATCAATTCGGCATCGATGCCATGCCGGTTACACTGGGCGATCAGGCCGTTGACGAAGGCTTGCATGCGGTTCAGGAGATTGCCGCCGTGATCGTCGTTGCGGCAGGTGACCACGACCGACAGCAACGGTTCCGACTGTGCCATGAGAGCTGGACCTCGACGGAGAATTCAAATCGTCAGTGCCGCTCAACCCGCGAACGCCTCATCGTCCGGCGCGGCGGGTTGGAGCCGTGCCTTGGCACGTCGTTGGGCCGCCAGCAGTTTGCGATTCAGCTTGATCCGGACTTGATCCTCGATCCAGCGATACGTCCGCGCCAGCCCTTCTTCCAATGTGACTTCCGGTTCCCATTGCAAGACCTCGCGCAGCCGGGTGTTGTCGGAGTTGCGGCCGCGGACGCCCTGCGGCCCGTCCACGTATTTCTTTTCGATCGCGATGCCGGCCACGGCCGCAGTCAGGTCCGCGAGTTCATTGATTGTCACCAGCCGGTCGGTGCCGAGATTGAGCGGGTCGTGATAGTCGGAGTGCATCAGCTGCACGATGCCGTGCAGGCAATCGTCGATGTAGCAGAAGGAGCGCGTCTGCTCGCCGTCGCCCCAGATTTCGATGACTGGATTGTTGGTCAGCTTGGCCAGGGCGACCTTGCGGCACATGGCCGCTGGTGCTTTCTCGCGCCCGCCCTGCCAAGTGCCCAGCGGTCCATAGACGTTGTGAAAGCGGGCGATGTGGGTTTCGAGGCCGTAGTCTTCGCGGAAGTGCTGGCAAGCCCGTTCGGTCACGAGCTTTTCCCAGCCGTAGGCGTCCTGCGGCTGGGCGGGATAGGCATCCTCCTCGCGCAGCGCCGCGACCTCGGCTTGGCCCTGGAGGTACTCCGGATAGACGCAGGCGGAGGAGGCATAAAGATAGCGCTGGACCCGGTTGCGCCGCGCCGCCTCCAGAGTATGCGTGCTGATGAGCAGGTTGTTGCGGAGAATGCGCGCGTGATGCCGGGAAATGAAGCCCATGCCGCCCATGTCGGCGGCGAGCGCGTAGACTTCGTCGATGTCGCGCGTGGCCTTCAGGCAGTGGCCGAGCTTGCGCAGGTCGAGCAATTGAAACTCATCCGCGCCGCTGGCCGCGTATTCCGGCAGCTTGCGGTCCACGCCCCGGACCCAGTAGCCCTGGGCCTTGAGAAACTTGACCAGATGATGGCCGATAAAGCCGCCGGCGCCGGTCACCAATGCCCTGATTCCACGCGACATCGACGGGAGTCTCCTTCCTTGGATTTATTCCCGCTGCTCGGCCAGCCGGGGTGGGGCGGACAGGCATACTTGCGCTGGCCCGCCGCCGCGCCACGAACCTCAGCATCCTCCGGTGGGTCTCCGCGAGTACGCTCGACCCACCCTGCATCAAGGGGAATGGCGGCAGGAAAGGAGGGTTCGCCGAATGATGGCGCGGGGATGGCTCCTTGCCCTGGCCGCTTCCTGTCGTGGCGCCATTCCCTGGCGCCGGCCGTTTCCCGGCAGCTTGGCGAGCAGTGAAATCCCCTGGTGTAATCCAAGGGAATTGCTGGAATGCCGGGAACTTTAGTAGTTTCGCGGTTTTCTGTCAACCCCGCTTTCTGCGGCCTTGGCGCGATCCGGGCCGCTCCGGAAGTTGCATCAAACAGCGCGGGAAGGGGTTTGCGCCCGCCCTGGCAAGCCCGGCGGCCGACCAACTCGGCCCCGCTCAGCTGTTCTTGATTCTCCCCATGATCGGGGTACAATTCGCCGCCGACAGTGCGGTGCGGCCCCCGGCCGGCACGCCATCCAGAGCCGATCTTCCCCGAGCGCACGGCCCTTCTCCCTCTCGACGGCACGGATCCGAGAAGCCTTCCCTTTCGGAGTATTTCACCAGTGGGTGAGTATCTGCTCTCCATCTGGCGGGCGCGCCACTTCTGGCTCTCGCTCGTGGCGATGGACCTGCAAACTCGCTATCGCCGTTCGGTGCTGGGCATCGGCTGGTCGCTGCTGCAACCGATCGTCCTGACCGTGATTCTCTACAGCGTCTTCCACCCGATGTTTCAGGTCGAGAATTACGCCCTGAAGGTGCTGGCGGGACTGGTCTGCTGGAACTTCATCACCAGCGTGACCTTGCAGGGCAGCCATTGCTTCCTGGTGGCCGAGGGCTACATCCGCCAGCATCCATCGCCGCTGGCCATCTATCCGCTGCGTGCGGCGCTGGGCGGCATGGTGCATTTCTTGCTGGCATTGCTGGTGGTGCTCGGCGCCACCTGGCTGCTGTGCGGCTTCCACAATCCGCTGGCCCTGCTCAGCCTGATCCCGGCGGTTTTCCTGGTCTTCTTGCTGGGCTGGGGCGTGGCGGTGCTGGCCGGCGTCTTCAACGTCCTGTTTCGCGACACCGAGCATCTGCTGCAAGTCGCGTTTCAGCTGTTGTTCTACGCCACGCCGATTATCTATCCGCCGGACTTGCTGCAAACGCACCGCCTGGGCTGGCTCACGTATTTGAATCCATTCACGGCTTTTATTCATCTCATCCGCGAACCGATCCTGGATGGCCAGTGTCCCGCTTTCGCGACGTTCGCGGCCGCCGGCTGTACCGTCATGCTGTTGCTCGGAGCCAGCGCCCTGGTGTTGCAGCGCTTGCAGCGCCGATTGATTTTCCTGCTCTGATCCGCGCCCCAGAGCGGCGACGGTCGGCGAGTCGTCGGGTTGATTCTCGCGCTCCATAACGAACCGTGCCCAGCTCAATTACCGCAAGCGAAAGAACATGGTTGGCATCGAACTGAACGAGGTCGGACTGACCTTCCGCCTCCGCCCTTACGGCAAGGTCGGCCTCAAGGAATTCGTATTGCGCCAACTATTCCGGCGCGCCGCCGACCCGGGCGTCCGGGTCCGCGCGCTCGACGGCATCAATCTAC
>JAGVLI010000090.1 GCA_020054355.1 Planctomycetales bacterium
GCTGCAGCGCTGGGACGAACTGAAGCGCAAGCTGACGCCGGACATGTTGAAGAAAGCCGGCATGAGCGAGGACGAGCTGCGCCAGTTCGACCAGGCGTACAAGGACCAGCTGCGCAAGCGCATCGCCGATGCCGAAGAAAAGCTCGCCGCTCCGCAACGCGGCGATTCCCGCCTGCCCGGCGGCATGCGCCGCATCGACGGCAGCAACGCCAATCCCCAGGACCTGAACAACGGCGGCAAGGCGCAGGCCCCGTCCGAGTTCCGCAACGCCTACCAGGAGTTCACGCAGGAGTTGCTGAAGCTGAAGCCGAAGAAGTAGGGTCCGCTGTGCGGATCGATTCGCCGAAAACCTTCCGTGATTCCGTGGTCCGCACAGCGGACCCTACAGGCCGAAGCCCGAATGACGAAGCGCAATTGATACAATGTCCCTGAGTCGGACATTCGGAATTCGGGCTTCGGCCTTCGTCATTATGTCACAGCGCTATCTCGTTCCCTTCGGTCCCAAGCAGACGCCGCATCTCTTCACCGACGTGCTCGTCATCGGCGCCGGCATCGCCGGCTTGCGGGCGGCGCTCGAAGCGCCCGCCAGCCTCGACGTGCTGGTCGTCACCAAGGACAGCATCCAGCAGAGCAACAGCACCTATGCCCAGGGCGGCATCGCCGGCGTGCTCTCGCCCGAGGACCGCTTCGAGAACCACATCGAGGATACCCTGGTGGCCGGCGCGGGCCTGTGCGACCGGGCCATCGTCGAGATGGTGGTGCGCGAAGCGCCCCAGCAGATCAACGACCTGATCCGCTTCGGCACCAACTTCGACGAGGAAGACGGCCAGCTGGCGCTGACCCGCGAGGGCGGCCACAGCCATCGACGGATCGTCCACGCGCTGGGCGACGCCACCGGCCACGAAGTGATGCGGGCCATCATCGAGCGCTCCCGGCAGGCGGCGAACATCATCCTCTGGGACCGCACCTTCACCATCGACCTGCTGACCCACGCCGGCCGCTGCGTCGGAGCGCTGGTCACGCGCCCCCAGCACGGGCAATTGCTCATCTGGGCCAAGCAAACCATCCTCGCTTCCGGCGGCTGCGGGATGGTCTACCGCGAAACGACCAATCCACCCGTGGCCACCGGCGACGGCATGGCAGCGGCCTACCGGGCGGGAGTCGAGCTGCGCGACATGGAGTTCATGCAGTTTCATCCCACCGTCCTGTATGTCGCCGGCTCCAGCCGCTATCTCATCAGCGAGGCGGTGCGCGGCGAGGGCGCGTACCTCCGCGACAAGCACGGCGAGCGCTTCATGCTGGCCGACGATCCCCGCGCCGAACTGGCGCCGCGCGACGTGGTGGCCCAGGCCATCGTCCGCTGCATGGAACGGACGCAGCATCCCAACGTCTATCTCGACCTGGCCCATCTCGAGCCGGCGCGGGTCCGGCAGCGCTTCCCCGGCATCGACCGGGTTTGCCGGGGCTTCGGGCTGGACATCACCAAGGACCGCATTCCGGTACGGCCAGGTGCCCACTACATGGTGGGCGGCGTCACCGTGGACGCGCAGGGCAAGACCACGCTGCCCGGACTCTGGGCGGCCGGGGAAGTCACCTCCAGCGGCCTGCACGGCGCGAACCGACTGGCGTCGAACAGCTTGCTCGAAGGGCTGGTCTTCGGGGCGCAATGCGGGCGCGGCGCCGCCGAGGCTGCATCCCAGATGCCCGATTCGTTCGTGGTGCCTCCGCTGGCCAACCTCCCGTCAAGCCGTGTTCCGAAGGAAGTCGTTCCCGCCCCGGCGCTCGACGTGGCCGATATCACGAACTCGCTGCGCAGCCTGATGGTGCGCAAGATGGGCGTGGTCCGCGATCGCACCGGACTGCAGGCGGCCAAGCACGACGTGGATTTCTGGTGCCGTTACGTGCTGGCTCAGCAGTTCGAGGACCGCCCCGGCTGGGAGCTGCAGAACCTGCTGACGGTCGCCCGGCTGATGATCGGCGCAGCGCTGGCGCGCGAGGAATCGCGCGGCGTCCACTTCCGCAGCGACTTCCCGCAACGCGACGACCAGCACTGGCAACGGCAAGTGGCGTCGCCGGCGCTGAACGGGTAGGCCGCGAACCCGGATGGTATAATCGCTGTCGTTGGAGCAACTTCCAAAACAGCCGTTCCCGGAGGCAGAACCATGCTGCCTAGCTTTGAAATCGTCGGGTTCCGGACGTTCGCTCATCTGCGGATCGAACGGCTGGGGCGAGTGAACCTCATTGTCGGCCGCAATAACGTCGGCAAGACGAATCTGCTGGAAGCGTTGCGCCTTTATTCAACTCCCGGCCGAGTGGAAGCCATCCAGACTCTCTTGTTGGATCACGATGAAGTTGTGCTCGGCGAGAAAAGCCAACCGGAGCGAAACATCTTGCCGTTGGCCGTGGAAGGTCTGTTCTTCGATCGCGCGCCTCGTTCCGGAGAGCTTGGAGAGATTCGTCTGGGGCCGATGGGCGATGAGTCGATTGCATTGCGCATCCAAGTACGTTACGTCAAGCGAGTTCGCAATGGCCTCGAAGCGGGAAAAGAAGAGACGGTCGAGATCGCCGAGAACGATTTGGCGTTGCATCCTGACGCCTTCCCTTCATTGCTGCTCCTGCAAGGACGGACGCGGGCGACCTGGACGATTGAGCATTTGTCCAAGCAGCTCCATGCCGCGGGAATGCCGCAGGGACCACCCTGGGTAGGCTTCGGAAAATCCGGTGAAGAGGTTGCTGCAAAGCAGTGGGATGCCGTCGCCCTGCGCGATGGCGAGGCGCGGGTCGTCCAGGCGCTTCAACTCATCGAACCGAGGATTGAGCGTATCACGTTGGTGAATCGTCCGTGGGGTGAAGGACGTTTGGTCATGGCACGTTTTCGGGATCGTGCGGACCCGGTGCCCTTCAAATCTCTCGGTGACGGCATGTTCCGGATGTATCAAATCGCCTTGGCGATTGAATACGCTCGAAACATTCCAGAGCCGCGCTTTCTCGGCTGGAGTCGCATCAAGGACGAAGGCAATGGTCGGCCCGAAGCAATGGTTCTCATCGATGAGATAGAGAACGGCATCCACTACACGGTCCTGCCCGACCTCTGGCGTTTCATCTTCAAAGTGGCCAAGCTGCACAACCTCCAGGTCTTCGCCACTACTCATTCCTGGGACTGCATCGAAGCTTTCCAGAAGGCGGCTGCCGAGGATGAAGAATCCGAGGGCGTCTTGATTCGCCTGGAGCGGAAGAACGATCGGATTCGTGCCGTGGTGTTTGATGAACGCGAACTCGCGATCGTCACCAAGGGAACCATCGAGGTGCGGTGAACCATGGAAGGTCGCGTGTTGCTTGTCGAAGGAGCGGACGACAAACATGTGGTGTGGGCGCTGCTGGCGGCGCATGCCGTTCCTCAAGTGTTCACCGTGGTGGAGGTGGGCAACGATGCGCAATTGCTCGATGAACTGCCGGTGCGGCTCAAGGCCGGAGTGGAACGGTTGGCGGTCATCCTGGATGCCGATGCCGACCTGAACGCCCGATGGGCTCAAGTCCAGGCGCGGCTGGCAGCCGGTGGGTGCGTCTCCATCCCGGCGCAACCTGCTCCGCAGGGCACGGTCGTGCATACCCTCGACGGTCAGCGGGTCGGCGTCTGGCTGATGCCCGACAACCGGCTGCCCGGCATCCTGGAGCATTTCCTGGCCTTCCTCGTCCCCGATGGGGACGATGTGCTGCCCTCGGTCGATGCCTTTCTGAATGGTCTGCCCAAGCCGCGCCGGTTTCCCGACGGGCGCGCAGCCAAGGCCCGCATGCACGCCTGGCTTGCCATCCAGAGCGAGCCGGGCAAACCGATGGGCCAGGCGGTCACGGCGCGGTATCTCGATGCTCGGCGGCCCGTGGTCGCACCGTTCCTCGCCTGGCTGCGGACCACGCTGGTGGATGCCTGATCTCCGAAAATCCGCCGAACCTTTAATGCACTCAATACGTACTATCTCTGTCGGGACAGTTCTTGTCCTGTCCGTACTGCTGCGTGCGGGCCGCGGGGCCTGGTCGCGCGGCGTGGAATGAGCGTTGGCATCAGCTCATCCGCATTGCCATTATCCCCAAGAAAAATCGTGCTGGGTGAAAGGAGCATAGCCATGTGGGAGTGCGCGCTTTGCCGGAAGATCATGCGGAAGAACAGCGGTCTGCACCGGACCATTCGCACCAAGAGCGGCCATTATCGCGTCGCGGGATTCTGCTCCCAGTGCGCCGGGCGGCGCGATGCCGAGGAGATGAAGAAGACGGCATGGACGACCGGCCTGCTGGCCGTGGGCCTTTCCCTGCTCACCGGCGTGGCGGCTTATTCGTTCATGGCGAACTGGTAGATTGAGCGGAAGCGTCGAGGTTCACCGCGCACCCCGCTGGCCGGGTTCGGTCCGCGGGGTGTTGCCGTCTGGTCTGGAGCGGCAAGGCAGGCAATCTCCGTCGGGGCATTCCGCTCTTGTCCAATGCGGCGGAGAGCGTTATAAGCCCCGCCTTCCAATTGATCGACCAGGCGGGTTGTCGAGGGGGACGGACGCCGACGCTCCTGCGGCCATCGGCAGTCCGGGAAGAGGGGGAAGGAATGCAGGCCAAGCCGTTGCTCTGTCAGATTCTGGACAATGACGCCGTCACCCGCGGGCTGGGCGACCCGGAAGCCCGCGTGCTGATCGAATGGCTGGTGGACCGGGCCGAACGGCTGGCCGTGAATGCCTCTTCGCAGGACAGCGCGGCCGCC
>JAGVLI010000101.1 GCA_020054355.1 Planctomycetales bacterium
ATCGGGCGCGGCCAGGTGCGGGTTGCGGCGCAGGTAATGATCGTCGAGGGCGAAGTGCCAGAGCGGGTTGCTGTTGTTGCCGCCGAACCAGTGGCCCCAGTCGTCCCGGCAGCGGCCGAACTGCGTCTGCCCGGTCTGCAATTCAAGCTCACCGCTATCGGGCCGAAAGCGGAAATCCCGGCCGCGAATATCGACTTCCTTGCCGGTCTTCATGGACTTGACCTTGCCGCCCGAATCGCCGTTGGCGCAGTAGACCCAGTTGTCCAGGCCCCAGACCAGCCCATTGACGCGATGCTGCTGGTTGCCCTCGACGAAGCCGGTGAGCAGCACTTCGCGCATGTCGGCCTTACCGTCGCCGTCGGTGTCTTCGGCGTAGAAGATGTCCGGAGCGGCGGTAATCAGCACACCCTTGCGCCAGGGCAGCACGCCGGTGGGAAACGGGATATTGTCCAGGAAAAGGGTCGCCTTGTCGTACTTGCCGTCGCCCTTGGTCGATTCCAGGAACTTGACCTTGCCGCCGGGCTTGCCCTTGCCGTCGAGACCCAGCGGGTAGTCGCCCATTTCGACGACCCAGAACTTGCCGTCGCGGCCCCAGGCGAAGGCGACCGGGTCTTGCACCAGCGGTTCGGCAGCCATCTGCTCGACGACAAAGCCCTTGGGCACCGTGATGCACTTCAACGATTCTTCGGGCGACTTCGGGCCGTCGGAACCATCGGGCATCTTCTTCGGTTCGTCCTTTGGCGCCGCTTGCGGCTTCGCATCCTCCTTGCCCACAAGCTGCGCGAACGACCGGCGGTCCACCAGGTTGGGCAGCAGGTTCGTATGTTCGTTCTGTACCCAGAGGTGTTTCGAGTGGAACCAGGCGCCCATGTTCTTGCCATCGCGAGCAATCATCGGCAGCGCGCCGGAATCGCCCGGCTTGCCCGCGCTGATCTTTCGCCAGCCCTCTTTCATGTCGATGAACAGGTAGACGCCGTATTCCTTCTCGTTGGAAACGACGATGTCGTCGCGGCCGTCGCCGTTGAGATCGATGAAGCGGAGACCCTCGTCCATCAGGGGATACATCCTGGTGGTGACCGGCAACTTGAACGGTAAGGAGTGCCATCCTTTTCCCGTCCATGCGAAAATTTCGCGGTGACGATCATTGATGATAGCCTCGCAGATGCCGTCGCCGTCGAGATCGCGCAAACGAGTGCTCCGATGTAGCCGCGGTCCGACCAAACCAGTATTGACGTTCGACCACGGCGGCGCGGGCAGATTTGGGTCATCGGTCCATTTCGCGCCGTCGAAATGGAATCCTCGCTTGTGGATTCCCCCGTCCGAAAGCAACGAGGCGCAGCCGTTCTTTTGAAGAATGCCGAAATTGAAAGACCGCAAGTCGTCGAGTACCACTGGGAAATCAGAATCCGTCCATTTCCGTTCCTTCGGCATCCACAACCGGCTCCGTTGCAACCGTTCATTTCCGATCACCACATCGAGGAATCCATCATTATTCACGTCCAGCAACCGAACGGCGTTGTCGCCGCCGGTCTTTGGGTCGCGTAGTGAATGACCGCTCAGCAAGTGCTTGTTCAGTCGTTCCTGCGCCTCCTTGAATGTCAGGAACTTCACCTTCTTGCCGTGCTTCGTCACCGCGTGGTCGATCAGTTCCACGAACTGCTCGGCCGTGCTCCAGCCGTGCGGGTGGAAGACCATGTTGAAGACGCCCTGCTTGATGACCGTGCAATCCAGGGCCGCCTTCCAGTCGCGGAGCGTCAGCGGGTTGTTCGACTTGTGGAGGTTCTGCGCTTCCCAGTCGCTGGGCACCATGCAGGAGAACTCCCAGCACAGCTTGCCGATGACATACGGATACGGGTAGTTCTCGATGGTGTTGACGAACGAGCGATTGGCCGGCACGTACTTGCGAAACTTCTCCTGGCCGTCGGCGTCCAGTACCAGGTCGCGCGGCAGGTCCGGGTCGGCGCTGGTGAAGATGTTGAAGACCGAGGTCGAGATGCTCAGATAGTTGTTCTGATCGGTCCGCTGGTTGAAGATCTCGGCGTAGAAGCGCGGGCTGTTGGTGTTCAGCGAATCGCAGCAAGGCATGCGAAACGCCACCGGCTGGTTGTTCGGCACGCTGGCCAGCAGATCGACGCACTTGTCGTAGGTGCCCTTGGCCTTGGCGAAGTTGCCGTCCTTGAGCAGCGGACAAGGGTGATCGTAGGTGTGAATCTCCAGGCTGACGCCTTCCTTCAGCCAGGTCTGCAAGTGCGGTTCCTTGGGATCGACGGAACAGGTCATGATGCTGACCGGCGCCCGGCCATCGATCTTCTTCAGGCGGTCGAGGATGGGCCGCAGGAAGGTCTCGTACTTCTTGACATCTTTCATGTCGTCGATGGCCAGGATGACCACGGCTTCCACGCCTTCCTCGCCGACCCACTGCGGGGTGGTCAGCTTGGGGAAGGTGCGGTGGACGTAATAAGGATCGCTCTCGTCGAGGTAAGTCAGGCGGTTGCCGTCGGCCGCGAAAGCGGCGGCGGCGACGGTGAGCAGCAAGACGCCAACGAGGGGGAAGCGGCGCATGGGAACGCACCTCGAATTTCGGACGACAATACGATTGTCGACAATCTTCGTCATGGTAATCCGTCCGCAAGCGAGTTGCAAGCAGTTGATTCCAGCGAGCCTCCCGCGTCAGCGGGGGGAGTTCTTGGCGGTTGCGAAACTCCCCCCGCTGACGCCGGAGGCTCGCCAGGCCGCGGGAGGCTCGCCAAGACGCGGGAGGCTCGCCAAGGCGACTTCGTCGCGCACTTGCTCTTGCGTCCTCGCCGCCGCTCGCTATAAGCAGCGGTTCTCGTTGACCGAGCGAGGAGGAGATTGCGATGCGACCGGCTTTCCTGATTGCGGGCGGGGTGCTGCTCTTGGCCGGCGCTTCTTTGTTGGCGCAGACGCCGCCCTACGAGGCAACCGTCGCCATCCACGAGGTGGACGCCCGCAGCGGGCCGAGCATGCAGTTCTACCCGACCGGCAAGCTGCGCCAGGGCGAGCGCGTCAAGGTGGTCCAGGAAGAAGCGGGTGGCTGGCTGGCCATCGAGCCGCCGGCGGGTTCCTTCAGCTGGATCAACGCCCGGCTGATCGAACTGGACGGCACCGGCCGCAGCGCCATGGTCCTCGCTCCCGAAGCCCCGGTGCGACCGGGCAGCGTCCTGACCGATCAGGAACCGAACGTCGAGCGCGTCAAGTTGCCCCGCGGTTCCCAGGTGCTGATCCGCCAGGACAAGGGGCCGCCCAAGATCACCGCCGACGGCAGCAAGTGGTATCCCATCGACCCCCAGCGCGAGTTTCGCTACATCCCGAAAGATGCGCTGAAAGCGACGCCGGCCGTGGAGAACCTGACCGCGCAGGCTAACAAGCCGCTGGCCGGCGCGGGCGAGCCGCTCTGGCAGCAAGCGGAAGCGGCACGGGTCGCGGGCAATTTCCCCGAAGCCAGCCGGCTCTACGAGCAGTGCGCCCGCCAGCCCGGCGTCGATCCCGAATTGCTGAACCGCTGCCTCAGCCGCCTGG
>JAGVLI010000953.1 GCA_020054355.1 Planctomycetales bacterium
GCAGCGCTGGCCGGCGCAGCCAAAGGCAGCGCCGATCAGGGCCGGCACGCTGCGCGGCAGGTCGGCGTCGGGCAGGACGATCAGATGGTTCTTCGCGCCGCCTAATGCCTGCACGCGCTTGCCATGCTTGGTGCCCAGGCCATAAACCGCCTCGGCCACCGCCGATGAACCGACGAACGAAATCGCTTGTACCTGTGGGTGGGAAATCAGTTTTTCGCTGACTTCCTTGCCGCCTTGCAGCACGCCGACCACGCCTTCGGGCAAGCCCGCTTCGGCGAACAGTTCGACCAACCGGCTGCCCGTGAGCGGGGCCTTCTCCGCCGGCTTGAGGATGAAGCAATTCCCGCAGGCCACCGCGATGGGCATCATCCAGAGCGGGATCATCGCGGGGAAATTGAACGGCGGGATGCCCGCCACCACGCCGACCGGCTCCAGCGCGACATGGCTATCGACATTGCGGGCGATTTCCGGCAGCGTCTTGCCCATCAGCAGCGTGGGGATGCCACAGGCGAACTCGACCACGTCCAGGCCGCGGCGCAGGTCGCCGCGCGCCTCGCTCAACAGCTTGCCGTTCTCGCGCACAATCAGCTGGGCAACCTCGTCAAAGTGCTTCTCGATCAATTCCCGAAAGCGGAAGAGAAAGCGGGCGCGGTCGGGCGCGGGCGTGGCACGCCAGCCGGGAAAAGCGGCGGCAGCAGTGGTGCAGGCTTCATCGACCTGCTCCAGGGAAGCCTCGCGCACGGCGGCGACCTGTTCGGTGATATTGGCCGGGTTCAGGAGACGGCGGGTGGTCGGCCCTTCGCCCTCGACCCAGCGGCCGGCGATGAAATTGCCGGTGTGCAGTGCGGACTTGGCGGTTTTCTGTGGCTTTTCTTTGAGTTGGGAGGTCATGGCTAATCTCTCGCGATTGAAAAGAGAGAATAGCTGACAGCTAATAGCTATTAGCTGTCAGCTATTCATCTTGAGTTTTTCTCCGTACTGCTATTTCAGCGGCTGCATGTCGGCCGTCTTCGCATCGAGCCGCAGGACGTAGACCTGGCTGTTGGTGTCCACGGCCCAGAACAGCTTGCGCTTGGCGTCGTACATCAGGCCGAGCGAGACATTACGGCCGCTCTTGCCGTTCGGGTCCGTGCCGCCGATCTTCAGCGACACCCATTGATTGTTCGCGCAATCGAACGCCGGCGTGCGCCGCAGGCCGGCGTCGTCCGCCGGCAGCAAGCCGCCGACCAGCAGCAGGTCGTTGGTCTCATCGTAGCGAATCTGGCACAAGTAAGGGATGCCCGCCGCCGCTTCCATGTTCTTCGGCGACAGCTGCGTGACCGCCAGCGTCTTGTTGTCGAGGGCGTGCAGCTGACCGTCGTACTTGGTCTTGTCGCCGTAGGATTTCACGGCGAACAGGAAGCGGTCGCGCTTCGAGTCGTAGACCACGGTGGAGTTGTCGACTACCGCGCCGGGCAGCTTGCCTTGCAGCTTCTGCTCGACCCACTGGTTTTGCTTGGCATCGTAGCGATAGAAACCGCCCCGACCGGTCCAGCAGACCAGGCCCTGCGGCGTGGCGCAGCAGGTGAGCGTGTAGAAGCAACTATCGTAGATCATGCCCTGCGGCTTGAGGAACCGGCCGGTCCAGTCGCCGACGGCGGGATCGTAGGTGAAGCAGTAATTGGTCTGCCCGGTGAAGAGCATCTGCTTGCTGGGCAGGTCGTAGCCGTAGTTCTGATAGGTGTGGCCGGTGATCCAAGGGCGGCGGTTGAAGCTAAAGCCTTCGGGATAGCTGGTGTTCGAATAGAGCTGGCCGAGCGGAAACTCGACCGGGTAGCACATTTCCCAGCGGTTGGTGGTGAGGTGATAGTGCGGGACATCCGTGCCGCCGTGGGCCGAATGGCCGCCCGACCAGCGCAGGATCACATCGCGGTCGGGATCGAGGACGGCGGTGCCCCAGTCGCGATTGAGCGCGGGCAGGTGCGGCGGTTTCGTGGCCAGCCAGGTGTTTGCTTCCAGCTTCTTCAGCTGTTCCTGAAACTCCGCCGCATTCGGCTTCGCACCCTGTAAATAGTAATCCGAATGCAGCCGGCCGGTGCGATAGACGCGCTGATTGGGCGCGACGCCGTCCTTGCCGCCGGTCCAGGTGTTGGCGGCGACGTCGTAGACCCAGTCGCCGTCGTCGATCTCGCGGTACTGGGTGCCGACGTAATCGGTGCTGGACGTGTACGTGTAGCCGCCGCTGAGCGTGATTTTCCCATCCGCGATCTTCAGCGTGTGGTTGGCGCGCGGCGGCGGGGCGGTCTTGGGATGGCGCTGCTCCCATTTCTTCTTGGCGAGGTCGAAGGTCCAGGTGTCGTTCATCAGGTAGTCGAGATGATCGACGCCGAAGAGGACGAACCGCTTGGACTTCTCGTCGTAAACGATGGGGCTGAGGGCGCGAGGGGCCGGTTCGGCGTTCAGCAGATCGGCCGCCTGTTCGAGCGCCACTTGCACCTGGGCCAACTGACGGACCACGTCGGCGGAGACTGCCATTTGCAAGGCAGGCGTAACGGCCTGGGCCTGGGCCTGGACCGCTTCGAGTACCCGGAGTAGGTGCTTGGTCTGCTCCGACTCCTGCATCTTCAGTTTTTTGACCTTCAGCGGGATGTCGCCGATGGCAGCGCCGAGATCGGCCGCGAAGCTGCCCTGTGCGGGCAGCAGTTTTTCGTTCACCAGCTTGGCTTCATCCGCTGCCGGCAAGCCCTGGAAATAGAGCGAGCGGACGCGCGCGCGGTGGTTATTCAATTGCTTGCACAGGACCCCAAAGTCGCCCTCGTAATGCTCCCAGAGCCAATGCTGCTTCCGCAGTTCCGCCGAAATGTCCTGCCACTCGCCGTTGACCTTGAGGCGCGTATGGCCGATGCCATCGTCGCTCTTCTGGTCCTGCCCGCCGAAGGCGAGGCCCGTACCATCGGGCAATTCGCACTTGGCATCCCAGATGATCCGCTGCTTTAGATCGACGCTGGGCAGGCGGATGTTCTTGGGCTTGGGCTGCTGGGCGAATGCCAACGACAGCAGCAACGATGAAACGACGCCAGCGACGAGGACTCTGGTATTCATGGGAGAAATCTCGAAGAGCGGAACGGCGAAGCCGCGCGCGGCCCAATCAGACCCTGAGGGCGGCGCGCTCGGTGGCGATCCGGAAGTCATGATCGGGATGAGGCAGCGCAATATCCAGCAGAAAAGCGGTCTGGCTGTCGAGCAGCTCCATCAGGCCGGCATCGAGGGCGGCGGGTGCTTCCAGGCGGCGGGCCGCGAC
>JAGVLI010000186.1 GCA_020054355.1 Planctomycetales bacterium
AAACGCGCTTGCTGCTGGACGACGGCGCCTTGCGGCAACGCCTGGGTGAAGCAGGCCGGCAGCGCGCCCGCGAACATTTTTCGGCAGCGGAACTGGTGCGCCGTTACTCGCTCCTGTATCAAGAACTGTAGGGCGAGCCTCCCGCGTAAGCGGGGGGAGGCTCGTGCGCTTTCGTTGGAGTTCGCACAATGGCGGCCGAATCGGTCTTGACGGTGATCCTGGCCGGCGGCAAGGGCACGCGCCTGGAGCCGCTGACCCGCGATCGCGCCAAGCCGGCCGTGCCCTTCGGCGGACTCTATCGCATCATCGACTTCACCCTGTCCAACTGCATCAACAGCAAGCTGCGGCGCATCTTCGTCCTGACGCAGTACAAGGCGCGCAGCCTCGACCGGCACATCCGCTTCGGCTGGGGTTTTCTCAGCCGGGAATTGGACGAATACGTGGAAGTGCTGCCGCCGCAGCAGCGGATCGACGAGCACTGGTATCGCGGCACGGCGGATGCGCTCTACCAGAATATCTACAGCATCGAGAAGGAAGACCCCAAGTACATCCTGCTGCTGGCCGGCGATCACATCTACAAGATGGATTACGGCGACATGATCCGTTCGCACCTGGAACGGGGCGCGGACCTGACCATTGGCTGTATCCCGGTGCCGTTGCGCGACGGGCATCAATTCGGCAACGTGACGCTCGACGCCCAGGATCGGGTCGTCGGCTTTGTCGAGAAGCCGCCGCAGCCAACGCCCATGCCCGACGATCCCACGCACTGCCTGGCTTCCATGGGCATTTATGTCTTCACCGCCCGGCTGATGTACGAACTGCTCTGCAAGGACGCCACCCGCACCGACAGCGACCACGACCTGGGGCGGAACATCCTGCCGGTGATGATGGAGTCGCACAAGGTCTTCGGCTTCCGCTTCCGCGACCGCAACCGCAAAGCCGTGCCCTACTGGCGCGACGTCGGCACGCTGGACGCCTACTTCCAGGCAAACATGGACCTGGTGGACATCGACCCGGTGCTGAACCTTTACGACCGGGAATGGCCGATCCGCACCGATCAGCCGCCGTTTCCGCCGCCCAAGTTCGTCTTCAGCGATGAAGGGCCGCGCGGCCAGGCCCGGCGCGGCGAGGCGCACGAAAGCATGGTCTGCCAGGGCTGCATCGTCAGCGGCGGGCACGTGCGCAAGAGCGTGCTGTCGCCGAATGTCCGCGTGAACAGCTTCGCCGTGGTGGAGAACTCGATCCTCTTCGAGGGCGTGGACGTCGGCCGCTACAGCCGGGTGCGCCGGGCCATCATCGACAAGGACGTGAAGGTGCCGGCGAACACGACGGTCGGCTACGACCTGGAACACGACCGCCGGCGCGGCTTCACCGTCACCGAGGGCGGCGTGGTGGTGATTGCCAAGGCCGAAGGACCGGAAGCGTTTGCCCGCTGAGGACTGGCCGTGACTGCTAAACCGCAAGCGGTGAAACGCCGCGCCTGGCTCTGGTTCTTCGCTGTCCTGGGCGCCTTGACTGCGGTGGCCCTGGCCATTCCAAAGATCGTCGGGCCGTTGCACGGGCTGCAAACGCTGACCCCGGAGATGATGAAAGCGGCTCAGCAACTTTGGGAAACCAAAGGCCCGCGCGACTACGACCTGGAATATCAGAAGAAAGGCAGCGTCAGCGGCAAGGTCAGCGTCCAGGTGCGCCACGGCAAAGTGATCTCCGGTACCGTGGACGGCCAGCCGCTGGAACCGCGCCTGTACTCGTATCACACGATGACGGCCATCCTCGACGACCTGGAGCGCTTCCTCGAATTGTCGCGTAAGCCGGACAGCCCGCCTACGGTCCTGAAAGCGCAATTCAACGCGACCACCGGGCATCTGGTGCGCTACGTCTACGTGGTCAGCAGCAAGGACCAGCGGATCGAATTGACCGTCCAGCTGCAGCCGCTGGACGGGGAAGGTTCGCCGGTGGTGCCGTTTCGACCTTGAGAACCACCGGCATTGTAACCAGCCGGCGCGCCACGAAAAACCACGTCCGCGTTGAACGATCTTATAGCATCCATTGCACACGATCCGAGCAGTTTGTCGTTGGCGACATTCTTTTCATGTCCGACTTTTCATTCAAAAACTGAAGCAATCACGGTAGTTAAGCCGATTGCCGATTGAATGACCGAACGTCGGCACGTCACTTGCTTTGTTACCGACCGTTGGCCAGTTTCGGCAAATCCTCTCCCTTGCCTGCCTGGAACGCCATCCAACACTCCCCAACTTCTCTCCGAGTTGGTCTGTCTCCTCGTCCATCGTGACTTTTCATCACGCCTCGCGTCGAAGGTGCGCGCTGAAGGAGAATGCCTTGCAGATGCTGGGAGAGACGATCTGTCCATACTGCGGCGTGGGTTGCCGACTGCGCGTCGAAGGGACTGGGCAGGAGATTCAGCGCATCCGCGGCGTGGAAACGGCTGCCGCCAATCTGGGCCGGATGTGCGCCAAGGGAGCGCAGCTCGGCCCGACGCTCCACACCGAGGACCGGCTGACCCGACCTCAAATAAGGCTCAGCCGCAAGGACGACTTTCGCGCGGTCGATTGGGACACGGCGCTGCGGTACATCGGCGAAATCTTCGCGTACATCGTGCGGACGCAGGGACCGGAGGCCGTCGCCTTCTACGGCAGCGGCCAGCTGGACACCGAAACCGTTTACACAGTCAGCAAGCTCTTCAAAGGCCATCTGGGCTGCAATAACACCGATTCCAACAGCCGCTTGTGCATGGCCGCCGCCGTGGCCGGCTACCGAACCAGCCTGGGCAGCGACGGCCCGCCGTGCTGCTACGACGACATCGAGCCGGCGGATGTAATCCTCATCATCGGCAGCAACATGGCGGAGGCGCATCCGGTCACCTTCGACCGCATCCGTGCCAGCAAGAAAGCCCGGCCGGACCAGCAAATCGTGGTCGTCGATCCGCGGCGCACGCTCACGGCGGAAGCGGCGGACCTGCACTTGCCCGTGGCACCCGGCAACGACATTGCCCTGCTGAATGCCGTCGGCCGCATCCTCTTGCTGATGGACCAGGTGGACTACCGCTACATCGGCGCCCACACGCGCGGCTTCGAGGAGTATCGCCAGTTCCTGCTGGCCCAGGACCTGAGCGAGTTGATTGCCGTCTCCGGCCTGGAAGAAGCAGCGGTCTACAAGCTGGCGCGGCTGATCGGCGGCGCCCGGACTTTTCTCAGCTTCTACTGCATGGGGCTGAGCCAGAGCACCGTGGGCATGTGGAAGAACAACAGCCTCATCAATCTCCACCTGATGACGGGGCAGATCGGCAAGCCGGGGGCTGGCCCCTTCTCCCTCACCGGACAACCGAACGCGATGGGCGGGCGCGAAGCCGGCTTGCTGTCGCACCAGCTGCCCGGCTACCGCACTGTGGAAGACGAGAAACATCGGGCAGAGCTGGAACGCTACTGGAAGCGGCGGCCTGGCGCGATCAACCCCAAGGTCGGCCTGACCGCCGTGGAAATGTTTCGGGCACTGGAGAAAGGGCAGCTCAAGGCCATCTGGATCGCGGGCACCAACCCCGCCGTGAGCATTCCCGATTTGCATCAGGTGCGCCGGGCCTTGCAGAAAGCCCAGCTGGTCGTGGTGCAGGACGCCTATCACCCGACGGAGACCAGCCGGCTGGCGGATGTGATCCTGCCTGCCGCGCAGTGGGCCGAGAAGCAGTGGACCAGCACCAACAGCGAACGCACGGTCAGCTTCAGTCCGCAGCTGTTCCAGCCACCCGGCGAGGCACTACCCGACTGGCAGATCGTGGCCCGGTTCGCCCGGACGATGGGCCATGCCGGCTTCGACTGGTCCTCGGCCGCCGAGGTCTGGGACGAGTTTATTCCGCTGACGGCGGGCCGACCGTGCGACATGGCCGGCGC
>JAGVLI010000750.1 GCA_020054355.1 Planctomycetales bacterium
GATCCAGACGGGATCGCGGCCGCCGAACAGCCAGCGCTGCGCGTAGCCGTGTTCGTCCAGCGCGAACGTGCCGTCGCCCTTGCCCAGCCAGACCGCCGCCCCGCCGCCATGATGGCCGTAGACGAGGACATCGAGTTGGCCGTCGCCGTCGATGTCCACCAGCGACGACATCCAGGGATACTTCATCGCGCCGAGCTTCGGCTCGCTGTTGATGACATGCTTCAGGCCGGAGCGCTCGGCGGGGACTTCGACGAAGGAGAGCTTCGCGCTGGCGGGGTCGGCGGCCTCGGTCGTGATGGCACCGCACCACGCGGCCACGGCAACGGTCAGACCGGCCAGCCAGTTCGGGGAGCAACGAATCGATGGGGTAGTCACGATGCCTCCAGGGTCGGCGGGTGAGTCAGGCAGGGGGCGCGCGGGATGCGCGAACCACGGCTGGGATTAGACCTTACCAAGGGTCCGAAGACAAACAAGAGCTGCTAACAGGTGCCTTAAGTGCCGCTGCAAGCATTGCGACGTCCGCCGAGCCGCCACGCAGTAAGCGGCAGGGCGTCCGCTTACTGCGTGCGCGGCTCGGAAGTCTCATTGCGGGCCGCGCGCAGTATAGTCGCGGGCGGCGACCGCAGCACCTCCGGTCGATACAGTCCCAAGCGGCTGCGGCGCAGCAGGTGATCCGCCGGATGCAGCGCCATTTCGTGCTCTCGTTGGTAGCACCATTCCACTTGCAAATCCGGCTCCCCTGCCGCCACTGGCTTGCTGAGTTCGGGAAAGCGCCTCAGATACGCGGCAACCGCGAACGCCTGCGTGCCATAGCGGCGCACCAGGTGGCGGGCCGCCGACCTGCTCAACCCGCCCGCGCCCTGTAGTTTGCCCGCGGCCTGGGGCAGATAGTCTTCCCAGGGCAGCGGCGGCGCGCCGTCGAGCGGACAGTCGCGCGTCCGGCAGAGATGGCGTCGGCCGAGCCGTAGTTCGACCGCATTCGTCACGGCTTCGGCCATGCAGCGGTAGGTCGTGTACTTGCCGCCCGCCACGGAAATCAGCCCCGAGGACGCCGTCACGACATGAAACTCGCGCGACAGCGAGGATGGCTCGCCGGGCCGGGCGCGGATCAACGGCCGCAGACCGGCGAAACTCCCCAGCACGTCATGGGGAGTCAGGGTTGGCTGCAGAGAGCGGTTGCAGCCAGCGAGCAGATAGCCGACTTCCTCCGCAGTGACGGTCAAGCCGTCGGGGGCTTCACGGCCGAAGGTGTCCGTCGTGCCAATCAGCAACTTGCTGGCGTCGGGCGCCTCGCCCGCGAGAAGCTCCGCCAGCCAGGGGATGATGAAGAACACCCGGCCGTCGCGCGGATGCAGCAGCAGCAAGGCAGAGGTCAGGCCGGCGCGGTTCGGCACGATGACATGCACGCCCTTGGTCGGCTGCAAGAGGGGACCGCTTTCGCGATCCGCCAACTGGGACACCGCATCGACCCACGGCCCGGCGGCATTGACGACCACGCGGGCGCGGATGGCGAAGTCGCTGCCCCCCAGCCGATCGGCTGCCTGCACCCCGGTAACTTGACTGCCGTTTTTCAGAAAGGCCAGCGCCTCGACATAGTTGGCGACGGCCGCGCCACGCAGCGCCGCCGTGCGGATCACTGCCAGGCAGAGCCGGGCATCGTCCATTTGCGCGTCGAAGTAACTCGCGCCGCCGAGGAGATCGGTCGCCGCCAAGTTCGGGACCGCGCGGCGCAATTCGGCAGGCCGCAGCGGCTGGCTGCGGCGCAAGTTGTCGCGCCCCGCCAGCAGATCGTAGAGCGTCAGGCCCAGCCGCCACTTCCAGGGCGGCAGCCGGGCGCCTCGATACACCGGAATCACGAAGCGCAACGGCTGCACCAGCTGCGGGGCGTTGCGCAGCAGCACCCGGCGCTCGTGCAAGGCTTCATGGACCAGGCGGAACTCGCCATGTTCCAGATAGCGCAGGCCGCCGTGGACCAGCTTGGACGAAACGCTGCTGGTGCCCGAGGCGAAATCGCCCTTGTCGATGAGCGCGACCCGCCAGCCACGCAGCACGGCATCCAGGGCCACGCCCGCGCCGGTGATGCCTCCGCCCAGCACCAGGAGGTCGAAGGACTCATCCCGGAGTCGGTCGAGCAGCCTTTTCATGAGCGCATTGTGCGAATCAGCGCGCGGCTTGCCAACTTGGAGTGCGGAAAGGTTTCCATATTTCGCCGTTGAATGTCTAACATGTCTACCTTATTCTGCGGAGCCAAGGACGTGGCGGACAATGGCCCACCCCGTAGCGGAGTTCAGGGAAATGGATTGGCAATGGCGCAGGCTCATTCTGGACGACCGCGGAACCTGCCGCCGCGCAACTCGGTCGTCGGATGAGGAACCGGCCCGGTTGTTGTTGCTGCCCGACGAAGTCGATCCGGTGGGCAAGAGTTGGACTGACTTGGTGCTGGTCAGTCGCTTGCAATGCTGCACAGGGGTGACGGACTATCATCTTGCGGACTACTGGCCGGCCTATGTGGGTAAACTGGCTGCCGACCTGGAAACCGCGCACGTCGCGGGCACGAGTGTCTTTCTGTGGGATGCCGCCGGCGCGGTGTGTTTGATTGGTTATGCGGGGCTGCCCGGTGAAGCCAGGCCTTGGTGCGATCTGCATCACTGCCATGCGACCGCCCGCGAGGCGCTATGCCGGATCGATCCGAAAACTATGGAGTGAATTCCATAGCCGCGCAAGACAAGCCAGGAGGTATTTGCTTCCCGGCTTTTTTCATGTCATGCTAGACCAAGTCATCCAGACTTCCCTTTCACCCCTATCAGAGTGGAAGTCATGCCAAAAATCCCCGTCGGCATCCGTGTCGAATCCGAACTCATGGAACGGCTGAAGAACGCGGTCTGGCACCTGGGCCAAGGCTTGACCATTACCTCGATCATCGAGCAGTCGCTCGAGCAAGCCGTGCAAGACTTGGAAGCGCGCAACGGCGGTCAGCCGTTCCCTCCGCGCAAGGGCAAGCTCCCCAAGTCTCCGAAGAAGAACGAGGGGTCGGACGGAGCCGGCTGACCGCCGCTTGCGGCTTCGCACCGACAACGGCTCATTTCATCTTGCGCATGTGCTCGATGATGCGATCCGCGAACGCCATGCTGGTGGCGCCGGCTTCCGCGCCGTAGCCCGCGAATTGCCGGGCAATGTCGTACGTGACGTGCAGCTTGCCGCCCGGTTTCTTGGCCGTTTCCTCCGCCTCGGCGAAAGTCGCCTCGACCCCCTTGTTCACGAGCGCGGCTGCCTCGTCCCAGCCCATGTGCTCCAGCATCATCACGCCGGAGAGCAGCACCGCGCCGGGATTGGCCATGTTCTTGCCGGTGTACTTCGGTGCCGTGCCGTGGGTGGCCTCGAACATGGC
>JAGVLI010000292.1 GCA_020054355.1 Planctomycetales bacterium
ACGGCTTCCTGGGCCATCGGGCTATGCCGCGCCGACTGGCGCACCGGCAGCGACACCAGGTCGGCCACGTCGTCCAGCGCTTCCAGCATCGTCCCGCAATCGGTGCAGCACGCCACATGGTCGGCGATCCGACCGAAAGAGGATCGAGGAAGTTCGCCGGTGACGAACTTCGACAGCTCGGCGGCACTCGGACAGGCGGTGGGGTCCATGCGCGGGTTCCTTTGCTTACCTAACGGCAGCGCGTTACAGGCAGTACGCCGCTGGCGGCTTCGCGATAATCTCTGCGTGCAAAGCCGCAAGCAGCGGCGGTCAGGCCATGATGTGGGTGGCGAGCGCCAGGATTTTCTTGGTGAAGGCGTGGTGCGGATATTCCAGGCAGAAGACGCCGCTCGATGCCAGCTGCGCCATGTCCTCGCTCAGCGGAAACATCGCGGCCACCGGCGCGCTGTAGGTTTTTTCCACCTGGCTTTTCAGGGTCTCGAAGTTCATGGTGCTCAGGACTTTGTTGATGACCAGCACCATGCGCTGCACGTTGAGCTTACGGGCCACTTCCACGGTGACGGCCGTGCCCTGAAAGTCCTGCTTGTCCGGCCGCAGGATCAGCACCACCACATCGGAAATCGCGATCGACAGCAGCGTTTCCTCATTCAGTCCCGGATGGGTATCGATGTACAGGTAATCCAGCTTGAGCTTGTCCAGCAGGTCCTGAAAGCCGTCGTTGAGCAGTCCGACGTCGTAGCCTTCCCGCAGCACGCGGGCGATCTCGCCGGCCTTGCTGCTGGAGGGGATGAGGAACATGGTGCCCTTGCGGGCGGCGACCTCGGCGGGAGTGATGTTGTAGGCGGTGTCCTCAATGGCGCAGCGTCCCCAGAGATAATCGTTGAGCGAGCGGTTCAGCTTGGTTTCGTCCAGCCCGAAGAGGACGTGGATGCCGGGCGACTGAATGTCGGTGTCCACGATGCCCACGCGCAGGCCTGCGAGGGCGGTCGCCGCCGCCAGGTTGGCGGTCAGGTTCGACTTGCCGGTGCCGCCTCGATAGGAATGGATCGACACGATCTTGGACATGACGACTTACAAACTGCCCGGGAAGGTAGGTGCCGCGAGCCGAGCGGCACCGGGACTTTGCATGAACGTGCGGTTTCCGATAGCACAGGTCCGGCTCGGCTCGCCGGACCTACCTTCCCGGACAGGCACTTACCCGCCCTTGTCCTTCCGTTTTCGGAGCGCGTCGATCTTCTTCTTCAGGTCCTGGAAGTACACCGATTCGGTGACTTCCTCCACCTGCTTGGCCTTGCGCTTGTGGTCGATCTCGATGCGCAGCTGCTCCACCTGCAGCTTCAGGCGTTCCTCGCGGGCGTGGACCACGCGGGCCATGTTCTGAAACACGCGGGCCAGCTGGCCCAGGGCGTCGGGCCGTTCGGCCACCGCGGTCAGATTGTTCAGCTCGTGGTCGCCCAATTCGACCGCCGCCGCCGCCTCGGTCAGCACCGCCACGTTGCGCAGATACTCCAGCTCCTGGTCGCGGAGCCGTTTCTTCTCCAGGCAGGAATCGATCCGCGCTTTCAGCAGCACCGGATCGAACGGCTTGGGCAAGTAATCCACCGCCCCCATTTCAATGCAGCTCACCACGGTCTCGATTTCGTCCAGAGCGGAAATCATGATGACCGGAATGTGCCGTAACTGCGGGTCCCCCTTGAGACGTTGCAGCACCTGCAAGCCATTCAGTCCTGGCATCTGGATGTCGAGCAGCACCAGGTCGAAGCCGGTCGGCTTGATGATCTCCAGGGCCTGGCTGCCGTCGCTGGCTTCGGTGAACGTATGGCCTTGCCGGGCGACGGCGCGCCTCAGGATGTCGCGATTGAATTCATTGTCGTCCACGAGCAGCAAGTGGCCGCCGGCCCCTGGTTCAGCCAGACCGGTCGCTGGCGCGGCCGGTGCGATGCTTCGTTCCAAGACCACCGCGGACGGAGGAGGCCGGCTCCCTGGCGGCTGTTCGAGTGCTTCCGCCAGCATGCCGAGCAAGCGCTCGCCGGCTTCTCGGATGCGCTGCAAATCCGATTTCAGCTGAGCCAGCCCCTCCGTGCCGTGCTTCTCGAGCAGTTGCTCGAAGACGGCAACCACCTGGCGGGCGGGATTCTGCAGTTGATCGCGCAGCCGCAGACCGATGACGCGCATGTCGAGTTGGGGATCGGCGAGGTTCAGCGTGCGTGCGTCCAGCGTGGTATTGATGAGGTTCAGCAGCTGTTTGCCCAGGTCCGGCAGGCGTTGCAAGCCGGCCGCCAAGTCCGGCAGGGCGTCCTCGACCAGCATTTCGCCATAGCCGATAATGGCGTTCACCGGCGTGCGCAAGTCGTGCCGCAAGCGGGACAGCAAGGGACCGAGGTTGTGGCCGCCGGGTGGCACTGCTCCCGCCGCGGCGGACGCCGGGTTGTTGCTCATGATTTGGCGCGCTTCTGCAACAGGGTCTCCATCTTGCCGAGCAACCGGGGCAGTTCGATCGGCTTGGTGTCGTAATCCGCGCAGCCGGCTTCCAGCGCTCGTTCCCGATCGTTGGCCGAGGCGTGGGCCGTCAGGGCGATCACGGGAATCAGTTCGGTGGCCGGGTCTTGCTTGAGCCGTCGCGTCGCTTCCAGGCCGTCCAGCACCGGCAGGCTGAGGTCCATCAGGATCAGGTCGGGCAGTTCGCTTTTCGCCAGGTCCACGCCTTGGCCGCCATCCACCGCGATGACCACGGCGAAGCCCTTGCGCTCCAATCGGCGCGAGAGCATGTCGCGGTTCATCTCGTTGTCTTCGACGAGCAGGATCTTCGGCATGACGGACCGAGCCTCTGGTCATCCCCGACATCCTGTAGGTCAGGCTTTCCAGCCTGACTCTGACGCCAGAGTCAGGCT
>JAGVLI010000528.1 GCA_020054355.1 Planctomycetales bacterium
GTCGAGGCGTAAGCCCGACGTGTTCCACGGTGAAATCCACGTCGGGCTTACGCCTCGACGCTCGCCTTTCGAGCATCTATTGCCGCGCGGTTCCTAACCCGCCCTGATCCCTGCCCAACCGAATATGATGCAGCCCCACCTCGACCTGAAACAACCCCGGTCGAGCCAAACACGGATCAGCCCCGGTCAGCTTCGCCACAGGTCTTCGGTTCCCTGATGTCCTCGCTCAAACGACGTGTGACCTTTAGAACGAAGGCAAGCTCGCGCAGCATCTCCTTCACTTCGGCTTCCGGCACTGAAGGCGGCAACCGCTTGGGCAAGGAGAGCACCTTGGCGGAGTGCGACGAACGAGTGAGACGCCGGGAGCGCATCTGGGTCAGGGCCATGTTGGTGTCCTTTCCGTGACGTGGTTTATGATCGATGAATGGAAAAGCAAGTGGTATGCCACCGTCCGCGGAATTGAGCGGATTCAACACAACTCTTTGGCGCACCTGCTGTTTGCGGACAGGACTGACACAGAGGTATCGACACAATCGAATAGTGTACAAATTGTAAGTCTTGCGTCTTGGGCCAAGACTTAACGAAAAGAGTACAAAGCGCTGATAATTCCTGGGACAAGACTGCTGACAAGCTGCTTGAGGACTGTTTCCATGACCACGGTGGGGATGATGCTGTTTCCCAGGCTGACGCAACTCGACCTGACCGGGCCGTACGAAGTGTTCAGCCGAATGCCAAACACTCGGGTGCTTCTCGTCGCCGACCAACCGGGGCCGGTCGTCAGCGAACACGGCCTGACAGTCTTGGCCGACACGGGGTTCGCTGCCTCGCCGCCCTTCGATGTGCTGTTCGTGCCTGGCGGGAATGGGGTCAATGAACAACTGGGCAACGATGCGTTTCTTGCCTTCCTGCGCCAGCAGGGTGAGCGGGCCAGGTTCGTCACGGCGGTCTGCACCGGCGCCTTGCTGCTGGGGGCGGCGGGGCTGCTCCAAGGATATCGAGCCACCACGCACTGGTTGAGCCTGGAGCTTTTGTCCCTGGTTGGCGCCGAGCCGGTGGCCGAGCGGGTCGTGGTGGATCGGAACCGGATCACGGGCGGCGGGGTGACGGCGGGGATCGACTTCGGTCTGACCGTGGCCGGCCGCTTGCACGGGGACGCGGTCGCCAAGGAAATCCAGTTGATAATGGAATACGACCCGGCACCACCTTTTCGTGCCGGCTCGCCGCGGACGGCGGATGCGGCGACGGTGGAAAGAGTCACCGCAGCCCGCCAACGGGTACAAGAGGAGCGGAAGCGCATCCTGGCGGAGTTGAGGGAGCGCACGAAAACGATGCACTGACCGACGAAGGCCGAAGCAGCGCCATTACCGCAGGATCTCTGGCATGGCTCGGCCGCCCTTCTGCACGAGCGGCACGGGTCGGCCGCCGGGCGCATCGTATTCCTTCGTGTAGTCGATCTGCATCAGTCGGCAGATGGTGGCCATGAAATCGGCCACCGAGATGGGCCGTTCGACCACGGTGGCGCCGATCTTGTCGGTCTGGCCCACCGTCTGGCCGCCCTTGATGCCCGCGCCCATGAGCACCGTGCTCCAGGCCTTGGCATAGTGGTCGCGACCCTTGCCCTTGAACTTGGGAGTCCGGCCGAACTCGCCCATCCACACCACCAGCGTGCTGTCGAGCAAGCCGCGCTGCTTCAGATCGTCCACCAGCGCGCTCATGGCCGGATCGCACTGGGCCGACAGCTTGCGAATGGCGTCGTTGTTCTCGAAGTGCGTGTCCCAGCCGCCCAGCGAGACTTCGACGAAGGGCACCTCGGCCTCGACGAGGCGGCGCGCCAGCAGGCAGCCCTGGCCGAACTTGTTGCGGCCATAGGCGTCCCTGGTCCGCGCGGACTCGCTGTCCAGCTCGAACGCCTTGGTCTTCTCGGTGCGCATCAGCCCGACCGCGCGGCGATAGACGGTGGCGTGATCGCCCTGGATTGTCGAGGCATAGCGCTCCTTGAAACCCTGCTCCAGGTTATCGAGCAGGCCGAAGCGCCGATCTTGCTGCGCCGTCGGCGCGAGGGTCTTGAGGTTCTCCACGCCCTTTTCGGGATCGTTGACGAACAGCGGCTGATAAACAGCGCCGAAGTAGCCCGGCCCGTGGCTGCGATCGCTCTGGGCGATGGCCACGTAGTTGGGCAAGGGCGATTCGAGATCGCCCCGCTCGCGCGACACCACCGAGCCGATGCTGGGATAGTGGACGCCGCCCTGGCCGTCGCGATACCCGGTGCGGAGATGCACGCGGGCGCGCAGATGCTCGTTCTCCACCGTGCTCATGCCCCGCAAGACGGCAGCTTCCTTCATCATCTTGGCGAACTGCGGATAAAGCTCGCTGATCTGGATGCCGGGGACGGCCGTGTCGATCGGCTTGAAGATGCCGCAATCGGGTTCTTCGGGCTTGAGGTCGAAGGTATCGGTATGGGGCGGGCCGCCATCCATCCAGAGCAAGATGCAGGACTTCGCTTTGCTTTGCTGCTGCGCGGCCTGCGCCGCCAGCCGGGGCAGCCAGCCACTCAACGACGCGCCGCCAAGTCCCAGGGCCGTGGTTCGCAGCCAATCGCGACGGGAGATCATGGAAGCTCCTTGGAAAAGCGGTCTGCCCGGTGGCAGTCGAGCGACGGTTTGCCCGTGGGTCACGATTCCAATCGTGACGGGCCGTGGAGGTTGTCACGATTGGCATCGTGACCCACGGGCCGACGGTCCCCAGAAGACTCACTAATGGTTCGTGTAAAACTCCGTGCTGTTCAGCAAGGCCCAAAGCAGGTCGCCAGGAGCCTGGGCATCCTTGTTCTTGGCGAGAAAGCCGGTCAGTTTTTCAAGCTCTTCGGGCCGCGGCGCTCGCGACAGAGTGGCCAGCACCAGCTTTTCCGCGAGCTTGGCGGGCTGCTCGCCGGCGGCGTTGAATTCCTTCAGCGCGTTCGCGATGCGGCTCATTTCGCGCGAGTTCATGAGGCGGAGCACCTGGGGGATGCCGGCCTTGTATTCGAGGGGCGAAGCCCCTTCCTCCACGTTGAAGAAGTTGGCAAAGCCGTTGCGGCTGCCGTGGAAGCGGATATCGGCCTTGTCCTCCCAGGTGGTGGGCCACGGCTTGTGCTTGCCGCCATTCAATACCTGTTCAATGCTGTCGTGCAGCTGGAACGGCGTCATGATCTTCACCAGTCGGCCCGCGTACAGCTTGCCCGCCCGATCCGAAGCCCCCGGCGGCAAGCTACGCCGCTGATAGGCATTCGACAGGCAGATCGCCCGGATCAAGTGCTGGTGATCGAACCCTGCCTGCGCGTAGCTCCTGGCGAGCAATTCCAGCAACTCCGGGTGGGTTGCGGGATTCTTGGCACTCATGTCCTCGATGGGATTCACCAGGCCCATGCCCAGGAAATGGTGCCAGGTGCGATTGACCAGCGCCCTGGCGAAGTAAGGATTCTCGGCGGAGGTCAGCCACCCGGCCAGTACGGGCAAGTAGGGCTGATCTGCAGCAAGGGTCGGCTTGTCGCCGCGCAGGAACTGCGGCGGCACCTCGCGCGCCGAGGGCGGCCTCATCAGCTTGCTCTTTGACGTTTCACTAGCGCCGTAGAAGTCGCCCTTGTCGGGCACGCGCTGGAACAGCGTACCCACCTTGGAGAAGAAGCCGGCCAGCGCCCAGTATTCGTCGCGCTTCCAGTCCTGGAAAGGATGATCGTGGCACTGGGCACACTGCAATTGCAAACCGAGAAAGACTCGACTGACGCGATCCGTCACCTGGTCCACCGATTCGTGGACCACGTAAAAGGTGGTGCCGGGATTGTCCGTCTGCATGCCAGACCCGGCCAGAATCTCGCGCGTGAGCTGGCCGATCGGCTTGTTGGCGGCGAAGGAATCGCGCAGCCAGTTGACGAGCGGCAGGTGATTGCGTCGGGCGGCGGCGGCCGTCTTCGG
The DNA here is from genome assembly GCA_020054355.1 of Planctomycetales bacterium. Lineage (GTDB taxonomy): Bacteria > Planctomycetota > Planctomycetia > Gemmatales > Gemmataceae > JAGVLI01. The sequence goes on from JAGVLI010000528.1 coordinate 3,951, forward strand.
AATGAGCAACTCTTTCCAGATGTCGGCCTGCTGCCTGGCGTAGAGCGGGCTGGCGAGCAGTTCGTCGATGATCTTGGCCCGCTTGTCCGCCTCCTTGCTGTCCAAAAACTCGCGGACCTTGTCGCTGGGCGGCACCACCCCGGCGACGTCGAGGTAGACGCGGTGCAGGAACTCGGCGTCGTCACAGAGCGGCCCGGCGGGCACCTTCTCGGCATCGAGCTTTTTCTGAATCTCGGCGTCGATCTGCTTGGCAAGTGGAGCGGCGTCCGGCGCTGCTGCCAGCGAAGCCACCGCAACCAGCGAAACCAGGAAGGCCATCGGGAAGCGAGTCATCGGCTTGCTCCGGCGGGTTGGATGGATCGTTCCGCGAAACGATCCTTCGTCACGGGTAAGAACCTCGTCCGCGCCGGCGAGCGGCCAATGTTTTTGCCGAATTCAGGGCAATCGTAGCAAGTAGATGGTGTTATTGATGTTAGCGGTGAGGAGAAATTGCCGGTCAGGCGTGAAGCCGACGTGGTTGACCGCACCCGGAAGCTCCCAGCGCTTGACGGAACGGCCGGTGCCCAGGTCCCAGACCTGGACGACACCCAGCTCGTGGCAGGCGGCCAGCATGCTGCCATCGGGCGAAAAGGCGATGCCGCGCGGCGACCCGCGAAAGTTGGCGTCGAGGACCAGCCCCTCGACCGGTTCGCCGCCGGCCAGGTTCCAGAGCTGGATGTGGCTCTTGTCGCGGACGGTGCGCACGCCAGCCAGCGTGTGCCCGGTGGGCGACCAGACCAGCGGCCCCACGCCGACAAGCTCGCCATTGGGCTGTAGCCCGGTTTCGGCAACCTTCCAGAAGCTGATCTTGCCGCCGCTCGCGGAGGCCAGCTGGCTGCCGTCCGCCGCGAAGGCTGCCCGCGACACCTCGCCGGGAAACTGCATGGGCATGCCGATCAGCGTGGGCTTGCCCGCGAGGTTCCAGAGCTTCAGCTTCTGGTCGACGCCACCCGAAGCCAGCAGCTGGTGGTCGCGCGTGAAGGCCAGCGCGCGCAGGTCTCGGTCGTGAGCCTGCCAGCGCTCCAGCGGCAACGGTTGCTCCTTGGTCAGGTCCCAGAGGCGGATGGAGCGATCCGTGAGCGAATAGACCAGTCGGTCGCTGCTGAGCGCCAGCCCCATCGCAATGAGCTTGCGGTCGGCGGCCTCGGGCTGGGGAGCGACCTTGGCCTCGTGCGCCTGCGCGCCCAGCCGCCAGTAGCGAACCACGCCATCGACGGTGATCCCTGCGACCACCTGGCCATTGCTGGAGAACAGGGCTTCGCGCAGCACGCAGGCCGAGGCAGCGAGTGGCTCGACCTCCGCCATCTTGGCCAGGTTCCACTTGCGGACCGTGCCGTCGCTGCCGCTCGAAACGAGCGTGTTGCCGTCGGCCGTGAAGGCAAGTCCGGTCACGCCGGCCTGGTGTGCCGCGAAGGCGGTCTTCTCGATGGCCTGGGGGCCTGGCCAGGTCCACAGGTGGATGGTGCCATCCTTGCAGCCCGTGGCGAGCAGCTTCCCGTCGGCGGCGAAGCGCAGACACTGCACGCTTTCGCCGTGGAAGAGCACGTTGACCTCGCGCGGCTCGGGGTCGAGCGACCAGACGCGGACGACTCCCTCATCGCCGGCCGTGACCAGGTGACGGTCGTCGGGCGTGAAAGCCACGGCGCGGATCCAGCCCTTGTGCCCGTCCAGGGTGGCAACCGGCACCGCCTGGTCACCGGCCACGTCCCAGATGCGCAGCTTGCGCAGGTAGCCGCCGGCCGCAAGTAAGCGGTCATCGCTCGACACGGCCAACCCGTAGAAACGCTCCTCCGGCACCTCGATGGCCATCCTGGCGCGCGGCTCTGGGCCGGTGACGTCCCACAGGCGCACGGCACGGTCATCGGCGCACGAAGCCAGCCAGC
>JAGVLI010000913.1 GCA_020054355.1 Planctomycetales bacterium
GCAAGGCGCGCCGCAAGCGGAGCCGACTTTGCAGCAGGTCCACCAGCACCGGGGTCAGCGCGAACCCCAGCCCCACGAACACCATGCCGAGATTGACTGCCGCGCCGGGATGGCGGGCCGGAAAGGTTGCCGGCAACAGCACGATCGCCCCAATCAGCAGTCCAGCCGCGGCAGCGCCCAGCAGCAGCAGCGCCAGGCGCGCGACGACCAAGCTCTCGCGCAGCGCCAGCATGGACAGGCCGAAACCGGCAAGCAAGGAACTGGCAATCAGGACATGCTCCACGCCCAGGCGGTCCACGGCCAAGCCCGCCAGGGGCAACGCCAGCACCAGGGCCAGCTGCAGCCAACGGCCCAGACTATCGATCTGTTCCTCGGACCGGCCCAGGCGCTGAGCCAGCGGCTGCTTGACGGCTGCAACCAAGGCCAGCACCACGCCCGCCGAGAGGGCACTGGCGCAGTTCACTGGAACCAGCAAGTAGGCAGCGGTCACGTCCGACCTCGATTTCGCGAACCGCAAGCCACAGCCGATGGCGGCTTGCCTGGAATGGCCTCAACCGGACGGCTGTCGGCCGGAGCAGGCGGTATTTCGGGGCGCCCCGATCGAGATGCCCACGACGACTGGCAGCGTCCCCTCTATAATACATTACGCCTTTCGGGACGTGGAAATTTGTATCGTAGCGGACGGTTCGCGGAAAGTGCGCGGCGCGCGGCAAGTAATTTCGCGTGGAATTCGGAGAACCTTTCGAGTGCGGCCGTGGTCCAGGGAAGAGAGCAGCCAGCGCGAACAGGCCATGCGCCGGGACGGCTCCGCTCCTCGGCTATTATGGAAAGATGGGCAACGGTTTACAGCGGAAGACAAGCGGGAGATTGGCGGCGCTGGGGGCAATGCCGACGGCAGGGCTTTCAGGGAAATTTCGACTTGCAACGATTGTGCCGTCCTCCTATACTCACTCTTTCCACTAGAATCGGCTGTCGCTAGCGTAGCTCAATCGGCAGAGCAACGGTTTTGTAAACCGTAGGTTGCGAGTTCGATTCTCGCCGCTAGCTTCCCCGCGTCCTCCCCTGCATCCAGGCCGGAGAACGATGACGATGCACCGAAATGGACTTCTCGGTTCGGCCGGTGAAGGGGATTAGCGGCAGGACAGGCGGGCAGGTGGCCGAGCGGCCAATGGCATCAGACTGTAAATCTGACGTGCACAGCACTACGGGGGTTCAAATCCCTCCCTGCCCACTCCATTGATCGTTGCAGGATGCTCTGCGATGGACATCGCGGCAGAAACGAAGGTGAACCCTCCGGAACACCATCGACCAACTGACGTGCCTGCGGGTGTAGCTCAACGGCTAGAGCTCCTGCCTTCCAAGCAGGACGTTGTGGGTTCGAATCCCATCACCCGCTCTATGGACAGCGCCGAGCAAAAGCGAGCTTACTACCGGGCATATTATCGCGCCAACAAGGAGAAATACCGGGCGAAGCGACGGCGGTATGAGGAGCGATTGCGGTCGTTGATATTGGAGTACAAGAGCCGCCCCTGTTCGGATTGCGGCGGCACCTGGCATCCGCTGGTATTGGAACTGGATCACCGAGACGCGGACCAGAAATGTTTCAACCTGGGAGACTGGTTGGGACGGCGGCGGGTGGGTGAGCAAGGACTCCGGGCCGAACTGGAAAAGTGTGATGTTGTCTGCCCGACCTGCCACCGCATCCGCACCCTAAAACAACGCAAGTTGTTGTAGCATAAGCTGCTGTAGCTCAATGGTAGAGCGCCACCTTGGTAAGGTGGAGGTTCTGGGTTCAAATCCCAGCAGCAGCTCTCGGGATGATGAAGGCAACTAACGTGGCGCCACCCTGATATACCGGAATTCGATCCGGCATGCTTGTTTTGAAACTGCGGAGGAACGATGGCTAAGGAAGCTTTTGTGCGGAACAAACCGCACGTCAACGTCGGGACCATCGGGCACATCGACCACGGCAAGACCACCTTGACGACCGCCCTGGTCATGCGCTCGGCCGCCAAGTTCAAGCCCGACCTGAAGGTCAAGACCTACGCGGAAATCGCCAAGGGTGGCACCGTCCGCGACGACCTGAAGACGGTCACCATCGCGGTGGCGCACGTCGAATACGAGACCGCCGCCCGGCACTACGCCCACATCGACTGCCCCGGCCACGCGGACTACATCAAGAACATGATCACGGGCGCGGCCCAGATGGACGGCGCCATCCTAGTGGTCGCCGCCAACGACGGCCCGATGCCGCAGACCCGCGAGCACTTGCTGCTGGCTCGTCAGGTGAACGTGCCGAACATCGTCGTCTTCCTGAACAAGATCGACACGGTGGACGACCCCGAATTGCTCGACCTGGTCGAGTTGGAAATGCGCGAACTGCTCACCAAGTACGGCTTCCCCGGCGACAAGGTGCCGATCGTGCGCGGCAGCAGCCTGCCGGCCATGCTCTGCGCCGGCAAGGTCGACGCGGACTGCAAGGGCATCGACGACCTGCTCAACGCCTTGGATACCTACCTCCCCAACCCGGTGCGCGAGGAAGACAAGCCCTTCCTGATGTCGATCGAGGACGTGTTCTCGATCAAGGGCCGCGGCACGGTGGGCACCGGCCGTATCGAGCGCGGCCGCTGCAAGGTCGGCGACGAAGTCGAGATCATCGGCCTGATGAAGACCGCCAAGAAGACGGTGGTCACCGGCGTGGAAGCGTTCAACAAGCCGATGGAGTTCGGCATGGCCGGCGACAACGTCGGCGTGCTGCTCCGCGGCATCGACCGCGACGGCATCGAACGCGGCCAGGTGCTGGCCAAGCCCGGTTCGATCACGCCGCACACCAAGTTCGAGGCCAACGTCTACATCCTCTCGAAGGACGAAGGCGGCCGGCACACGCCGTTCTTCGCCGGCTACAAGCCGCAGTTCTACTTCCGGACCACGGACGTGACCGGCTCCTGTCTCGACCTGAAGGCCGAGGACAACAGCAAGGCCGAAATGTGCATGCCCGGCGACAACATCAAGATGACGGTCGAACTGCTGCCGGAAATGCCCATCGCCATGGACGAAGGCCTGCGCTTTGCCATCCGCGAAGGCGGCAAGACCGTCGGTTCCGGCGTCGTGACCAAGATTTTGGTTTGATTTCCCCGAACTTCCTCCAGCGGCCGCCGCCCACGCGGCGGCCGTTGGACCCTGGATAACGGACCATGCGCGAATACGTCTGGCTGGAATGCACGGCGTGCGGCGCCCGCAACTACCGCACCCCGAAGGAAACCCGCGGCGCCGACCGCCTCGAACTGAAGAAGTTCTGCCGCAAGGAACGCAAGCACACGGCGCACAAGGAATCGCGAAAGAAGTGATCAGTGGCCAGTGATCGGTGGCCAGTGATCGGTGGCCAGTGAAGGCGAGAACCGTCTGTTGCCTCGTCCTTTCTTCACTGGCCACTGGCTGCTGACCACCGGCCACTGCCTTAGGGCAGTAGCTCAATTGGCAGAGCAGCGGTCTCCAAAACCGCAGGTTGAGCGTTCGAGTCGCTCCTGCCCTGCCTCGATCGTGCTGGAACTGGCGTCCAGGGATGGGGCCAGCAAGCCCATCCCGGCTCGGGACACACCCAACCGACCACCGAACCCTTAAAGGATGAGTCATGGCCGTTGCCGTCAAGAACGCATCGGAAGCGGCGCCCCAAAACCCCTTGGACCGCCCGACCACCGGCAGTCTGGTGGCGGCGCTCTACGTGCTGGGCAGCATCGGCGTCGTCTTTTATGCGATCCCCTGGGTGTGGGGCGCGGTGTTCGGTCCCGGACGCGAACTCGTCAATTCGTTCGTGGACGGCACCTTCCTGCTGCTGGCCATGATCGCCGGCGGCGTTGGCTTGGGCTGGCTGGGAGCGCGGCGCGTCAACTTCGATCCGCCGCGCGGCTTGCGGGCGGGCGTCTTTGTCGTCTGCGTTGGCCTGGCGGCCATCGCCCTGACCGCCTGGTGCGTCGGCACGCTGCTCGAAAAGTACGCGCTCAAGGACGAAAGCCTGCGGATGGTCGGACTGACGGTCACGCTGGCGGTGGTCGTCGGCCTGGGCTACCTCGGCCTGCGGAAATTCATGCAGCCCGGCACCGAAGAAACCCTGATCGCACTGGAGGACCAGGGCTGGTTCAGCCTGGCTCCCTACAAGAAAAGCCAAGGACAGCGGGTGCGCCGCGGCACGATCCTGGGCGTCCTGGTGATGGCGGGCTGCGGCATCTGGGTACTGGTGGATCACAAGACGCTGGTTTACGGCCTGGCGCAGGAAGGCGGCGTCAGTTACAACCACTGGTTCCTGCCGCTGCCGTTCACCGGCGGGCAGCAGCTCATGCTGCTGCGGGACGTCCGCTTCACGGTCCCGCTGTTTCTGACCGTCCTCTCGCTTTGGTTTGCCTATCGGCTCGTGAACTTTCCGGTCTTCGCCGACTTCCTGATCGCCACGGAAGCGGAAATGAACAAGGTGTCCTGGACCTCCCGCAAGCGTCTGTTCCAGGACACGGTGGTGGTGCTGGTGACGGTGGTGCTGATGACCATCTTCCTGGCGGTGGTCGATATCGCCTGGTTCTTTCTCCTGACCCAGATCGGCGTCCTACAGAAGCCCAACGTCGACAACTTGCCCCAGAAGGCGGGTATCGAACAGCCGTGGTAAAGCCGCGCTGGGCCACGACGAACTTCAAGCAGCAAGGGTGACGGACGCGATCCAGGTCGCCAAAGGCCTTGTCCCATGACTGATGTACCTGCCGCCCCCGATACGCTGACAGCCGAGACGGCCGCGCCGTCCACGGCGGTTGCAACGCCATTGGCCGATGTGCCGACCGCCGATAATCCAGCGCCGGAAGCGCCGCTCGTCGAAGCAGCGTCGGTCCCAGCCGCCGAGGAAGTCAAGGCCGAAGCGCCCAAGGAACCGAAACCGGAAAAGGCCAAGACGAACAAAACGAAGAAGCCGCCGGTCGAGACGGCGGCGGCCATCGAAGAAGCCCCCGCGCCGCAACCTGACGGCGCCGCCGCGCCGGACGTTCCCGCCAGCAACAAGCACTGGTATGTGGTCAAGGTGCAGAGCGGCCGCGAGGAGTCGATCAAGGACGCCGTCGAGCGCCGGGTCAAGATCGAAGGGCTGGAGGAATATTTCGGCCAGATCGTCATCCCGGTCGAAAAGGTCGTCGAGATGCGTCACACCAAGGAAGGCAAGGCGCAGCGCGTGACCCGTTCGCGCAAGCTCTATCCGGGCTACCTGATGGTCGAGGTGGAGTACAACGACCGCATCCTCTACCTGTTCCGGGAGACGTCCGGGGTTGGAGACTTCGTCGGCGGCGGCATGAACAAGGCGCCCGTGCCGATGTCGGCCCGCGAAGTCGATAAGATGCTCCACAAGAAGACGGACGAGCCGACCAAGGTCAAGCCGCCGAGCGTCGAGCCGGGCGACCGCGTCAAGGTCGTGAAAGGCCCGTTCGCCGGCATGGAGGGCGAGGTCAAGGAAATCCTCAGCGCCAAGGACAAGGTCCGGGTCGAACTGACCGTCTTCGGCCGGCCAGTGCCGGTCGAGCTGGAATTCTGGGATGTCGAGCGAGCCTGAATAATCGTTTAGCCGCGACCCGCGGGGGAGCGCTGGAGTTGGGTAGGGTCCGCTGTGCGGACCACTGATTTGTTTGAAATTCCCAGTGGTCCGCACGGCGGACCCTACAGCTGAGACAAACGTTTAGCCGCGACCCGCAGGGGGGCGCTGGAGACTTTGAAGGAAACACCATGGCGAAGCAGGTAACGGCGCAAATCAAGCTGCAATGTCCCGGCGGGCAGGCCACTCCGGCGCCGCCGGTCGGCCCCGCGCTCGGTCAGCACGGCGTCAATATCGGTCAGTTCGTGACGCGGTTCAACGACCAGACCAAGGAACTCAAGGGCATGCCGGTCCCGGTGGTCATCACCGTGTATTCCGACCGCAGCTTCGAGTTCGCGGTCAAGAGTCCGCCCGCCGCCATCCTGCTCAAGCAGGCCGCCGGCATCCCCATCGAGAAGAAGAAGGGGGGCGACCTGATTCCCGGCGAGGAAAAGACCAAGAAGACCGGCAAGTACAAGGGCTTCAAGGTCAAGGCCGTCCAGGTCCAGGAAATCGCCAAGAAGAAGGAAAAAGACCTCAACGCGCGCGACCTGGAGCATGCCGCCCGGATCGTGGCCGGCACGGCGCGCAGCATGGGCATCAGCATCGAAGGCTAGCGACCTCGATCATTGTGCGGCGGGAAGCGTTGGCTCCCTGAACGACAGCGGGGCCAAGGCTCCCCGTTTGTCATTGGTTTCATACAATCTCCTCAAGCCTCACTACAGAAAGACCAGCACCGATCATGGCCAAGAAGACATCCGGTGAAGCGAAGGCGGACGACGCGGTTGCCGCGGCTCCGACTCCAGCCTCGGCCGAAGCGGCGCCGGCCAAGGAACCGAAGAAAGCCAAGGAGCCCAAGGAAGGCAAAGGCAA
>JAGVLI010000907.1 GCA_020054355.1 Planctomycetales bacterium
CTGCGCGAGCGGCGGATCGTCAGCGTGGACTGCCGCTACGTGCCGTCGGATGAAAGCCGGCAGCGCCTGGTGGACATTCTGTCGCGGGTGGCCGGGCGCCCGGACCTGATCGTCTGCCTGGATGGATTCGCGGCGCTGCTCCGCGCCGAGCGCGGCCATACCAAGGTCGTGCTATTTTCAATGCTCGCCCGCGCCCGCTGCCAGCTGATCGGCCTGCTCACGCCGCGCGACTACGAGGAACTCGTCTCGGACGATCCAGACTTCGGCGAGTTCTTCACCCGGGTGGACGTCGAGGAACCCGACGCCGAGGTGGCCCGTAAGATCCTCACCCACTTCGCCCGCGGCCTGGAGCAGCGCTATCGGGTGACGATCGAGGACGAAGCCGTCCGGCAAGCCGTGCTGCTGTCGGCGAACTACATCCTCAACGACCACTTGCCGGCCAAGGCGCTGAAACTCCTGCAGCGCGTCTGCGAGGACATCGACTACGAGCGCACCCAGCGCGCCAGCGCGCGGGACCGGGTCACGCCGGACGACCTGGTCCGTCTCGTCGCGGAGCAGAGCGGGGTCCCGGAGGAGACCCTGCGCGGCATCGCCGAGCGTTCCGACTACGAGCAGAGTCTGCGCGAACATATCTTCGGCCAGGACCACGCCGTCCGCGAGGTGGCCACCGAGTTGGGCCTGATCAAGGCCGGCATGACCGACCCGAACAAGCCGGCCTCCGTGATGCTCTTCCTGGGCCAGACCGGCACGGGCAAAACGGAGATGGCCAAGGCGTTGGCCCGTTTTTACTCCGCTTCCAAGCGCCTGAAGACCTACACCCTGGGCAACTGCGTCGAACCGCATAGCGTGGCCACGATCATCGGCGTGCCGCCCGGCTACGTCGGCAGCGACCAGGGCGGGCGGCTGGTCAAGGAGCTGAACGCCGACCCGTACTGTGTCTTCCTGCTGGACGAGGCGGACAAAGCCCACCCCGACGTGTTGCAGCCGTTTCTGAACCTGTTCGACGAGGGCTGGGTGTACGACCAGCGGGGGGCCAGGGGCTTCGCGAACAAGTCGATCTTCATCCTGACCAGCAACGTCGGCCAGCGGATGATTGCCGACTTGATGCAGCAGGGCAAGACCCCCGAGGAAATTGCCGACCGCATGAAAGAGGTGCTGTCGCAGATCCGGCACACCAAGTCCGACCGGCCGGTGTTCACGCCGGAGTTCCTGGCGCGCATCAAGCGGATCATCGTGTTTCGGCCATTGGACCAAGGCGCGATGGCCGGGATCTGCCGCAAACAGGTCGCCGAACTGGTTCAGACTTGGGCCGAGAAGCGCGGCAAGCGCCTGGACATCCCGGCAGCGCTGGTGAGCTATCTGGCGGAGGCGGCCCACCGGCTCAACGAGAAGGCCCAGGGCAAGGAGGGCGGCCGGATCGTGCGCAAGCTGCTGTCCGAGCACGTGGAGGCCCGGCTGCAACGGGAAATCTCCCAGCGGCCCACGGACTACAAGAACGCCGCCGGCCTGACCCTGGAGTTCGTGCCGCCGACGGTGCCACCCTCGGCGGGCGACGTCAGCGGTCTGGACATTCAGGTCCGCTTTGGCGGATGAGCAATCGTTCCCTCGGCCGGTCGGGCCGGGACCAGCAGCCAGTTCCGTGAATTCCCTGAGCCAGCCATGTCGAACCAATCCAGCCAAGGCGAGCCGGACCTGCAGGCGCTGCATCAGCAGGCATGCCGACATGCCGAAGCCGGCCAGCAGGGAGAGGCCGAGCGCCTGTATGACCAGCTTGCCGGGATGGCCGAGGAACCGGCCGTTTGCGCGTTGATCGCCAACGACCGCGCTGCCCTGGCGGCGTTCGCCGGGGACCTGGCGCGAGCGCGTCAGGGTTTCGAGGAAGCCCTGGCGATCCACCCCGAGTGTGAAGTGGCTCGAAATAATCTTGCTCTGCTGGAAGGAACAGGACTATCGAATGCGGCCACACCTGAACCGCCCGAGCGGCGTGGGGCGATACTGGCAACTTCCCCCGGCGACGCGGTAAAGGTGGCCGTCGTCAGCTTCTTGTTCAACTGGCCGTCCTCGGGCGGCGGCATCGTCCACACGGTTGAGCTGGTGAAATTCCTGACGGCTGCGGGCTATCGCGTCCAGCACTTTTTTGCCCGCTACCCTGCCTGGGGTGTGGGCAAGGTGGCACAAGAACTAGCCATCCACAGTGAGGCCCTGGAGTTCGACGACCATTCCTGGAACGTGCCCTCGATTCGCCAATATTATCGTCGGGCCGTCGATACTTTCGGCCCCGATTATGTCATCCTGACCGATTCGTGGAACATGAAGCCGCAGCTGGCCGATGCCTTGCGCGGCTACCCCGTCTACCTGCGCTTCCAGGCGCTGGAGTGTTTGTGCCCGCTGAACAATGTCCGGCTGCTGTCGGCGGCGCCGGGAGAGTTTCAACAGTGCCCCAAGCATCAGCTGGCGACGCCAGCCGCGTGTCGCGACTGCCTGCGGCGGCGGGGGGCAACGTCGGGCTCACTTCACCAGGCCGAACGGGAGTTGGCCGGGGTCGGCACGCCGGAGTACGACGAAATCCTGCGCCGCACGGTGCGGGATGCTGAGGCCGTCCTGGTCCTCAACCCGGAAACGGCCGAGATGCTGCGTCCGTATGCTGATCGGGTGCTGGTGGTGCCTTGGGGGATGGACCCGGGGCGGTTCCCTGGACCGCCGCCGGCGCCGGCGCCGAAACCCCGGCTCATTGTATTCCAGGCCGGCGTCATCGAGGAACCCATGAAGGGCTTCCACATCTTGCACGCGGCGTGCGAGCGGCTCTGGCAGCAGCGCCAGGATTTCGAGTTGGTGGCCACCGGGGAGCCGCCGGGACCGGTCGACGCCTTCACGCGCTTTACGGGCTGGGTCAGCCAGGAGGATCTCCCGCGCCAGTACCAGCTGGCGGACATGGTCGTCGTGCCGACCGTTGCTCAGGAAGGCCTGAGCCGGACCTCGGTCGAAGCGATGGCCGCAGGCCGCCCGGTGATCGGCAGCCGGATCGGCGGCTTGCCCAGCACCGTTGCGGACGGCAAGACCGGTCTGCTTTTCGATCCCGGCGATGTCGCAGCGCTGGCAGCGCGGATCGAGAGGCTGCTGGATGACGCGGCGTTGCGAGAGCGCCTGGGTAGGGCGGGACGCCATGCCTTTGAAGACTCATTCAGCTGGCCGGGCGTGATCGACCGGCATTACCGGCCGCTGCTGAAGCGGCCCGTCCGCCGACGGCAGCCATTATGAACGAGCGCGGGAAGCCGGTGCCCTCATCGAGACTGACGGACACCCGATTCCTGTATACCGTAGGCGTCGGTCGACCTTCGAGGAAGCCGATCGCCAGCGTTCACCCGTAGCTCCATTGGGTTCCGAGGCCTGGCTCATGCCGCTGCACCGCGTCGCCCTGATCTTCGATAGTCGGCCCCGTCCCGAGACGACCGGCACCTATTGTCTGCGCGCGCTGCGCCAGCTGGCCGAGGTACAGCATTTTTTGCCGTCCGCGGCGCCGGCGATCCCCCGAACCGGGTTCGATTTGTACCTGCGGATCGACGACGGCCTGGATTGCGTGCTCCCGCCCGACTTGCACCCGTTGGCGTGGTGGGCGATCGACACGCACCTGGACTTCGACCGGTGCCTGCGGCAAGCGGCCCAGGCCGATCATGTCTTCGCCGCGCAACGCGACGGGGCCGAACAGCTGCGACAACGCGGGATCGCCGACGCGACCTGGCTGCCCTTGGCCTGCGATCCCGAGGTCCATTGCAAGCACGACATCCCCAAGACGCACGACCTCGCCTTCGTCGGCCACATCTTTCCCGGCCCGCGGGCCGATTTGCTGGCCTTGCTGCAGCAGCATTTTCCCAACACGTTCGTCGGCCAGCGGTATTTCGAGGACATGGCGCGGACGTATTCAAAGGCCCGGATTGTCTTCAACCGCAGCGTTGGCAACGATGTCAACATGCGTGTATTCGAGGCCCTGGCGTCCGGTTCCTTGCTGCTGACCAACGATTTGCGGGGCAACGGCCAAGCTGAGTTGTTCCGGGAGGGCGTCCACCTGGCGACGTACCGCGAGGCGGAGGAAGTCGTGGATAAGACCAAGTTCTACCTGGCCCGAGAGGAACTCCGCGAACGGATCGCGGCGGCGGGGCGGGCTGCGGTGTTGGCCGCGCACACCTACCGGCATCGGATGAAAGCCTTGATCGGGGCCGTCGAGAAAATCAACGGGTGCCGATCGTATCCGCTGTCCTCGGAGCTTACCGGCAGCCCGAGGATGACGGCCCCAGGAGAGGCGGACCGCTCCGCCGCCGCTCCGCCGCCGGTGAACGACCCACGGGATCTTGAGTATTTCGGCTGCGCCCGTCCCGAACTCCTGTCGCTCATCCCCGGAACCGCCCGGAAGGTGCTCGACGTCGGTTGCGGGACGGGACGGCTCGGCGAAACGCTCAAGGCACGCCAAGCCGCCGAAGTGGTGGGCATCGAGTACGACGAACGCGCAGCTGACAGCGCCCGTCGGCGACTCGACCGCGTGGTCGTCAGTGATGTGGAAGCGCTGGCCGCCGATGGCTTTCCCGCCGACACGTTTGACGTCGTCGTCTGTGGCGACGTCCTGGAACACCTGCGGGAGCCGGGACAGTTTCTGCGCCGGGTGCGCGACTGGCTGCAACCCGAGGGCCAGCTGATCGCCAGCATTCCGAACGTGCGCCACCACAGCGTGGTGAATGCCCTGCTCGCGGGCAACTGGACTTACGAAACGGCCGGATTATTGGATCGGACGCACCTGCGCTTCTTTACCCGCCGGACGATTGGCGACCTGTTCCACCTGGCCGGGTTTGCAGTGCGGAGCTGGAGCATCGTGCCTGGCCCCGGTTATCCGGAGTGGCAACAGCAAGGACGGCCGGCGGCAGTCCACATTGGGCGCTTGCAGGTCAGCGGCTTGGCGCCGGAGGATGCCGAGGAGTTCTTCGTGTACCAGTACCTGGTCACGGCCGCGCCGGTCCGGCCGTCGCTGCCCGCGCCGGTGAACTGCCCGCCATCAACACTGCGGCAGCACGGCAACCCAGAATCGCCTCCGCCAAGCAGAGGGCCGCTGCGCTTTACCCAGGACTTCATCCGGGACTTCGAGCAGTTCGATTTCCACGGCCGGCCGTTCGCCTTCACCCGCTTCGCGGATGGGGAGCGCGCCCTTTGCATGGGCCAGCCGATCAATGGCTGCGACGGATGGACTTTTCCGGGCGGCGACTCGCGGCTGGCCGACCAGCTGAATGAAGCCCTGCGCTTCGCCGCGCCCGACTACTACCTGGGCATCTCGGACAGCTGCTGTGACCGAGCAGCCCGCGATTGGTATCTCCAGCAGATCCGCGTGCCCTTGGACCAAATCACCTTCGCCAACATCTTCGTCAACTGGAACTACCGCCGCTTCCGGCAGCTCGATCTGCGCAGGACGGTACTCGTCGCGAGCCAAGGCGGCGATTTCACAGTGCCTGCGGACATCCTGGCTACCCCTTTTGACCTGGACGCTTTGGTGGACAGACTCCTGACCGTCGACCGGCCGATCCTGGTGTCCGCCGGCCCAGCGGCGGAGATCATCATCCACAAGTACTGGCAGCGGGCGGTGCGGAAGCAGACCATCGTCGATGTCGGCTCGGCGGTCGATGAACGGTGCAAGGGCTATCGGACACGGCCCTACCAGCAGCCGGGCACGCGGACTGGCGAGCTGATTTGCCGGTGGTAGCGATCGGGTCGCGGCACCGCCCGGCAGCACTGTGAGAGGAGCTTAGGCGGCGTGGACTGGGAACTGCCTCGCTGGGTGCATGAGTCGCCCGAGTGGTTTTTGGACTTGGGACCTGGGTTGCCGGGAACTGAGGCCGCCTGGGCCAGGCAGACCTGGCCCAAGGTGCGCATCTTGGGACTGGAGCCCTTCGGACCGCGCTACCGCGCGTGCCTCCCGGATTACCCCGGCGACCTCTTGCCGCTGGCTGCCTGGAGCGAAGACACGCCCGTCCTTCCGTTTTTTGAGAGCGAGCGGTCCAACCTCTGGGGGCTGTTTGCCCCCGCCGACGTGCCCGTGGCGGAGGTGGTGGCCGGCCGCTCGCTGGATAGCCTGGACCGGGAACTGGGACCGTTTTCCCAGGTGGTAATCTGGGCGGACATCGAAGGGTCCGAACTGCGCATGTTGCAGGGGGCCGTGAGCTTGCTCGAATCAGGGCGGGTGCTGGGTCTGAACCTCGAAGTCCGTCCTGTGCCCTTTGCCGCGGGTTGGTGCGTGGAAGAGGAGGTAGATGCCTTCCTGCACCGGTTTGGCTACGCCCGGGCGCGGGTCTACGCCGAACGCGGCCGCGGACACCACTACGACGCGATCTATGTCCCCGTTCCGGCAGCAGGGGTATCCAAGCAGCGACATCGTTGAGGCGTTTCCACCAAGTTCACAGCCGCTGGATGACACCATGCCCTCTTCGCCACGCGTCAAAACCGTCCTGGTCGTTTTCGGTACGCGGCCGGAGTTGATCAAGCTCGCGCCGGTGATCCAGGAGTTGGTCGGAAGCTCGCTCGTGCGCCCCGTCGTCGTATCCTCGGGGCAGCACACCGACCTGCTGCCACCCTTGCTCCAGTTGTTCGACCTGCGCGTGGACCACGACCTGCGACTGATGACGGCGGCCCAAACCCCCACGCAATTCTGTGCCCGCTTGTTGGCCGCCCTGGACCCCGTCCTGGCCGCCGAACGTCCGACTGCAGTCGTGGTACAAGGCGATACGACTACCGCTCTGGGAGCGGCGCTGGCTGCTTTCTATCAGCGTATCCCCGTCGGCCATGTCGAAGCGGGCCTGCGTTCGGGGGACGCGCACAACCCCTTTCCCGAAGAGATGAACCGGCGGTTGATCTCGCGGTTGGCCACCCTCCACTTCGCCCCCACCGGCCGCAACCGCGACACGCTGCTCGGCGAGGGAGTCCGCCCCGAGCACATTGTGGTCACCGGCAACCCGATCATCGACGCTTTGCATACCGTGCTGGAACGCCATGCGCTCTCACCCGAAGTCCGCGGCATCCTGGCGGCAACGGCAGGATACAAGCGCCTCCTGCTTACCACGCACCGACGCGAGAGCTTTGGAGCCGTGTTGGCAGGCAACCTCGGGGCCTTGCGCGACTTCGTGGCTGCCCACGACGACGTGGCCCTGCTGTTTCCCGTACATCCCAATCCCGAAGTCCGAGGGCCGGCGACCGAAATCCTCGGCCGCCAGCCCCGGGTCCACTTGTTGCCTCCATTGAATTACGGCGACTTCATCGGTCTGCTGGCGCGGGCTTGGCTGATCGTCTCCGATTCGGGCGGTGTGCAGGAAGAAGCACCCAGCCTGGACGTGCCGCTGCTCTTGCTGCGTAAGAACACCGAGCGGCCCGAGGCCGTCGAGTGCGGTTGCGCGCGGTTGGTCGGGGACGACCCGCGGCGGCTCCGCTCGCTGGTGGAGGAGATGTACCAGGGCGGAGCCGGCCCCGGCCAGTGGCGTGGGAGGGCGAACCCGTTCGGCCACGGGGACAGTGCCAAACGGATCGTCGCAGCGCTGATGGTGTTTCTGGGTATCTCGGTCCTCGCGCGGGGCCAGTAACCACGGCCGGTTGACCGACTCGCACGACCGCGGAACGATGCGCTACCTGAAGGAGATGTCCTCGTGGGCGAGATCACGGCAATTCTGACCGCTTACCGAAGGCCCGCGCTGCTCCGCCCCCAGGCGAATGCCGTCGGCAGCCAATCCCGCCCGCCGCGGACGACTTGGCTGTGGGCGAATCAGCCCGACGAACCGATGCGGGCTGAGATCGAAGCCCTGAACTGCGACCGCACGGTTGTGTGCAGCGACAACGCCCATGTCCACGCACGGTTCGCCCTGGCGTTATTGGCCAAGACGGAATTTGTCGCCCTCTTCGACGACGACGCGCTGCCGGGCCCGGACTGGTTTGCCAACTGTTTGCGCGTGATGGCACAAACCCCCGGCATCTTGGGGACGGCCGGCGTCCGGCTCGAAGGACATGGCTATCGCCAGCGCACGCTGCACGGCTGGCACGCGCCGTCGGAAGAGGCCGCCGAGGTCGATCTGGTCGGCCACGCTTGGTTCCTGCGGACGGCATGGGTGCAGTTCTTGTTCGCCGC
>JAGVLI010000617.1 GCA_020054355.1 Planctomycetales bacterium
CCGCTTACTGCGTGCGCGGCTCGGAAGTCTCATTTCGGGCCGCGTGCAGGATAATCAGTCACGATCCTCGGCGCCGTTTGGTACGACGGCATCGACGATCGACAATCGGCGGTCCCTTCACAGTCCCTCAACAGACCCTCCAGAACTGGGCCTTGCGGACGCGCGAGGCTGCCAGCGCCAGGCCGCGCCCCGCGAGCGCCGACGGCGCTTCAGGGGTTCTTTTCCTTGAGTCGAGGGCCGACTAACCCAGAGGATCGAGTACAATGCCAGGGCTTCGTTCCATGCCGGTCGTGAAAATCGCACTCGTCCTTGCGGACCATCCGGGAGCAGTTGTCATGCACGCGAATCGGCCCAGTCGGCTGCACGGCATTACGACATTCATCCTTGCCAGTCTGCTCGCGATCTGGCCGTTATCCTGCGTAAACAAAGCCGAGTGTGCCGAAAAACCAGCCGTGCCCAACGTCGTGCTGATCCTCACGGACGACCAAGGGTATGGCGACCTGAGCTGTCACGGCAATCCGGTGCTGAAGACGCCCAACCTCGACCGGCTGCACTCCCAAAGCGTGCGGTTGACGAACTTTCATGTCGATCCCACCTGCTCGCCGACGCGCTCCGCCCTGCTGACCGGCCGCTATTCCTCGCGCACCGGAGTCTGGCACACCATCATGGGCCGTTCGATCCTGCGGAAGGATGAAACCACCCTGGCCAACGTTTTCGCCGAAAACGGCTACCGCACCGGCCTGTTCGGCAAATGGCATCTGGGAGACAACTACCCTTACCGCGCTCAGGACCGGGGCTTTCAGGAAGTGCTGACCCACGGCGGCGGCGGCGTCGGCCAGACGCCCGACTTCTGGGGCAACAGCTACTTCGACAACACCCTGCTGCACAACGGCCAGCGCGTCAAGGTGCCCGGCTACTGCACCGACGTCTTTTTCGCCGCCGCGTTGAAGTTCATCGAAGCCGGCAAGGAGCGGCCGTTCTTTTGCTACATTCCGACCAATGCGCCGCACGCGCCCTACAACGTGGACGAGAAGTACAGCAAGCCCTATCGCGACCGCGGCGTGCCGGAACAGCGGGCGCGCTTCTACGGCATGATCGCCAATATCGACGACAACGTGGGCCGGCTGCTGGCGCGGCTCAAGGACCTGAAGCTCGACGACAACACCATCGTCGTTTTCATGACCGACAACGGCACCGCCGCCGGCCATACCGAGAAGACCGGCGACGGCTTCAACGCCGGCATGCGCAGCACCAAGGGTTCCGAGTACGACGGCGGCCATCGGGTGCCCTGCTTCATCCGTTGGCCGGGCCAGCTCAAGCCGAAGGACGAACCGTTCCTCAGCGCTCACATCGATCTGCTGCCGACCTTGATCTCCATGTGCAAGCTCAAGAGTCCCGGCAAGGAAGCGCTCGATGGCCTGGACCTCTCCTCGGTGCTGCGGCTCGGCAAGGCCGACAACCAGCCGGGGCGAGTCCTGTTCGTTCACTCGCAGCGGATCGAGCATCCGGAGAAATGGCGCAAGTGCGCCGTGCTGACCGACCGCTGGCGCCTGGTCAACGGCAAGGAACTGTACGACATGACCAAGGACCCCGGCCAGAAGCAGGACATTGCCGCCCAGCATGCCGATGTAGTGGCGGACCTGCGACGGCGCTACGACGACTGGTGGACCAGCATCTCCAAGCGCTTCGACGAATACTGTGAGATTGCCATCGGCGCGGAGAAGGAAAACCCGGTCCAGCTCTGCTGCCACGATTGGCACGGTGAAATCGCTCCGTCGGCTCAGGAATCGATCCGCCAAGCCGTGAAGGCCAATGGCTTCTGGGCGTTGGAAGTCGCCCGCGCCGGCAAGTACGAAATCACGCTCCGGCAACAACCGGCCGAGGCGAAATTCCCGATTCAGGGTACCAGCGCCCGGCTCAAAATTGGCGATGTGGAACGAACGCAAGCCATTCCCAAGGATGCCGTCAGTGTCACGTTTCCGCTGGAACTGAAGCCTGGCAAGACCCGCCTGCAAACCTGGTTCGCCGATCAAACCGGCGACCTGCGCGGCGCATATTATGTCGAAGTGAAGTTCGTGCCGTGAACCCGCTCACCGCCAGCTCAAGGGACATCACCATGAAGCCATCGTTCGCCGTGCTGCTCGTGTTGCTGTTCGGCAGTGCCGTCCGTGCGGCGGAGCCGGAAAAAACCGCGCCGCCCAACATCGTCATCATCTACGCGGACGATCTGGGCTACGGCGACCTGGGCTGCTACGGCCATCCCACCATCCGCACTCCCAATCTCGACCGGATGGCGGCGGAAGGCATGAAGTTCACGCACTTCTACTCGGCCGCTCCGGTCTGCACGCCGAGCCGGGCCGCCCTGCTCACCGGCCGCTTGCCCTTGCGCAACGGCATGACCAGCGACACCCGCCGGGTGCTGTTTCCCAACTCGGCCGGTGGTCTGCCCGCCGAGGAAATCACCATCGCCAGGGCACTGAAAGCCAAGGGCTACGCCACCGGCTGCGTCGGCAAATGGCACCTTGGCCATTTGCCGCAATACTTGCCGACCAAGCACGGCTTCGATTCCTACTTCGGCATTCCCTATTCCAACGACATGGACCGTGTGGCTGACGGCAAGCTCGGCCGGGAGATTTTCTTCGCTCCCAAGGTCGAATACTGGAACGTGCCGCTGCTGCGCAACGAAAAGATCGTCGAACGTCCCGCCGAACAGACCACGCTGACCAAGCGCTACACCGAGGAAGCGACCGGGTTCATCAAGGCGAACCGAGCCAAGCCGTTCTTCCTCTACCTGGCCCACACCATGCCGCATGTGCCGCTGTTCGCCTCGAAGGACTTCGCGGGAAAAAGCCCGCGCGGACTGTACGGCGACGTGGTCGAGGAGCTGGACTGGTGCGTCGGCGAAGTGCTGAAGACGCTGCGGAGCGAGGGGCTGGACAAACGCACGCTGGTCGTCTTCAGCAGCGACAACGGCCCCTGGCTGATCTTCAATCAGCACGGCGGTTCGGCGGGCCTGCTGCGCGAAGGCAAGGGCAGCACCTGGGAAGGCGGGATGCGCGAGCCGTGCCTGATGTGGTGGCCGGGCAGCATCGCCGCCGGCACGACTTCGCAGGAACTATCCTGCACGATGGACCTATTCACCACGATTCTGAAACTGGCGGGCGCGGAAGTGCCCAAGGACCGGCCCATCGACGGCCTCGATTTGTCGCCGGTGCTGTTCGGCAAGGGCGCCAGCCCGCGCACCACCATGTTCTACTACCGCGATACACAGCTCTATGCCGTCCGCAAGGGCCTGTTCAAGGCACACTTCATCACGCGCTCGGCCTATGGCGGCGACAAGCCGGCGCCGCACGATCCGCCGCTGCTGTTCCACCTCGGCCACGACGCCGCCGAGCAGTTCAACGTCGCCAAGGACCACGCCGAGGTACTCGCCGACATCGCGAAGGAAGTGACGGCCCACAAAGCCGGTATGAAACCCGGCGAAAACCAACTCGACAAGCCGCTGCCCATGAAGCCCACCGGCAAGATGGTGCATTATTCGGGCAAGGTGCAAGGCGTGGGCTTTCGGGCGACCGTGGAGGGCATCGCCCACGAGTATCCGGTCTCCGGTTGGGTGAAGAACCTCGCGGACGGCCGGGTGCAACTGCTGGCGGAAGGGCCGGAATATGCAGTTGAAATGTTCCTGAAAGCCGTGAGCGAACGCTGGAAGGACAACATCACCAAGACGGAAACAGCGGACCAGGCAGTGACGAACAAATTCAAGAGCTTTGCCGTCGTGGAGTAAGCTCAGTTTGATCCCTGGATAATCTTGAGCAGCGCCGCCCGCAGCGCCTTGCCGCGCTGCGGGTCCACCATGCGGATAAACTCGATCCGGCCTTTCAGGTAAGCCGCGAAGTTCGCGCGCTTTTCCCGATTCTGGCTTTCCAGGCCGTGCTTGGCCGCGTTGTGCAGGATGGCGCGCAGCGTCCGCACTTCCCGACGCGATACTGCCGGCCGCACGTTGACCGTCACGCCGGTTACTTCCTGTCGGTTGCCGCGGCGCATCACGCGGGTTTTGGTCGGATGCAGCGTAAAACCCTCCGCCTTGAGAATGTAGCGCACATTCCGCAGCACATGGCCGACCATTTCGGTGTTGTCGCCGGAGATCGTGAGATCGTCGGCGTAGCGGGTGTAGCCGAAGCCGTGTCGCCGGGCCAGGGCGTCGAGCCGGCG
>JAGVLI010000261.1 GCA_020054355.1 Planctomycetales bacterium
CCAGGCAGAGGAAGGTGCGCGGCCGACGGCCCGGCTGGCCCTGCACGTTGAAGTCGGGCCGCCAGCGACGGATCAGCTCCAACTCGCGCAGCAGGGCGGCGAACTCGCTGGGGACGCATTCCCAGCAGATGGTGCGCGTCTGCCGGAGGATTCGGCCCGCCTTGGGATCGCGGCTCTTGGTGCGGAAATAACTGAGCAGCCGGCAGCGCAGGTCCTTCGCCTTGCCGACGTAGATCAGCTCGCCGCGATGATCGAGCATTCCATAGACGCCCGGCCGCTGCGGACATTCCTGGCGGATGCGGGCGCGCAGCTGCGACGACCGGCTGCCCTGAATCCGGTAAAGCGCAGCTGCGCCAGCTGACGGTTCCAGGCGATTCTTGCCGAAACCCGCGAACGGCTGGCGACCGAAGAGCACGCCCATGACGGTTCCTTCCGTTTGCTCGAAAAACGGCGAATTTCCAGGCGTTTCTGCGAGGTTTTGTCTCGCGGAGTCACGCCGTCGGGCTTTCAGGGCGCGAAATCTTAAAAGTGTACTATTGACCAGTAATGAACAAAGATTTATATTTCCGACGGCATCTCGGGGATGCCAGCGCCGGGGCCGTCCAGCTGGGACTTTTGGGGACGGCTCCGGTTTGCTTCTTTTTTGCTTCGGTCGAGGTCCGCGAATTCGTAGGGTGGGTCGAGCGTACTCGCGAAGACCCACCGCAGCGCCGCCCGCCTCAACCTCTTTCGCTGAGACTTCGCTGGGTTGGGCAGCGCCGCATACCTCAATAACTTCCGGTGGGTCTTCGCGAGTACGCTCGACCCACCCTACGAATACACCCCGGCACGTGGAGGCAACCGACCCCGGTTTCCAGTATCATAGGCCGGAACCGATCCGGAAATCAGGGGGAACTGCCGTCATGCAGCACAAACACCTGGTCACCATCCAGCAGCACCTGTACGAGGAGCAGCGCCGGCATTCCCCGCAGGCCAGCGGCGAGTTTTCCTGGCTGCTCTCCGGCATCACCCTGGCCACCAAGATCATCGGCGACCGCGTCCGCCGCGCCGGCCTGACCGACATTCTCGGCGCCACCGGCGAGCAGAACGTCCAAGGCGAGGTCGTGCAAAAGCTGGACATCTTCGCCAACCAGGCGCTCCTGCACTGCCTGGGCAGCCGGGGCAACGTGGCCATCATGGCTTCGGAGGAAGGCGAGCATGCCGTCGTCGTCGAGCGCGACCGCAAGCAGGGCAAGTACGTGGTCGTCTTCGATCCGCTGGACGGCTCCAGCAATATCGACGTGAACGTCAACGTCGGCACGATCTTTTCGATCCTCCGCCGCGAACCCGATCCCACGGGCGCCCGCGACCCGCTGACCGACGTGCTGCAACCCGGACGCAAGCAACTGGCGGCCGGCTACGTCGTCTACGGCTCCTCGACGATGCTGGTCTACACCACCGGCCACGGCGTCTACGGCTTCACGCTCGATCCGAGCATCGGCGCTTACATCATCAGCCACGAGCGGATCGCGATGCCCCAGCAGGGCAGCCTCTACTCGGTCAACGAAGCCAACTCCGACAGCTTTCCGGAAGGTTATCGCCGCTACCTGGCCCATCTGCGTTCGGGGCAAGCGGGCAAGACCTACTCCTCGCGCTACATCGGCTCGCTGGTGGCGGACTTTCACCGCACGCTGCTCAAGGGCGGCGTCTTCCTCTATCCGCCGACCGTCCACTATCCGGAAGGCAAGCTGCGCTTGATGTACGAAGCGAACCCGATCGCCTTCCTGGCGGAGCAAGCCGGCGGCCGGGCCATCGACGGCCGAGGCGATATCCTCGACATCAAGCCCACCGCCTTGCACCAGCGGACGCCGTTGATCGTCGGCAGTCAGCAAGAGATCGAGATGTTGACGAAGTTCGTGGGGTAGGGCCGTGGGTCAGATTTCCAACCTGACGCGGCAAGCCTTTCGTACCCAGGCTTCACCTGAAACCGAAGAGAACCGATCTCGCGACGGCCATTGTTCCACAGCTACCCTTGGCGTAGAATACGGTTGTGCAGGAGATGCTTTTCGTCGATTCCCCATCCCGTTGATGCCCACGAATACCGCGGATGCACCGGCCGAGTGGGAGTGGTTGCCATGGCTTCTTCACTCGATGTTGCCAAATATCTGATTCACCTGGCTGCTCCGTCCGAAGACGAGGACGTTGACTGCTTGTGCCATCTCCGTTTGCAGAAGCTCCTTTACTATGCCCAAGGTTGGCATCTGGCCGCCTACAACAAGCCGTTGTTTGCCGGTCGTATTGAAGCGTGGAAACATGGTCCGGTCGTCAGGGAACTCTACGCGTCATTTGCCGGCTACGGTTTTGCAGCCATTCCCCCGAGCGCCGGCGCGGACCCTCCCGCGCTGACCGCCAGGGAGAAAGAGTTCGTTCGCGCCATCTGGGATGAATACAAGCAGTATTCCGCGACCGCCCTGCGGACGATGACGCATCAGGAAGCGCCCTGGCGGGAAGCCAGGGGCGGTTTGCGGCCGGATGTGCGCTGCGATCATGAGATCACCCATTCCTCAATGCGGGCATTTTTCTCGCCGAAATACGAGGAACGGCTCAACCAGCTCGATCCGCGCATCGACAAATCCATGTGGGAGAAATCCAGGCAGGCGATAGAATCGGGTCAGGTCCAAGCAACACGGGACATTCGCCATGAACTTCACCGTCGTCGTGCCGGAGCCGATCCGGGATGAGATTCGCTCTTGGGGATTGTCGATTGAAGCGGAAGACAAGTTATACGAAGTGCTCGAAAATGAGTTGAGGACTGGACACGAGGAAAAATGCTCACGGCTGGCTGCCCCAGCTCCCACTTATCTCTTCGATCTCGAGTTTCAAGACCCCTGTATTCTCGGGATCACCCATTCCTGCACTTTCTGGCTGACCTACGGGCCGCGCGACGATGCCCTGTACGTCATGCACTGCACGCACAGCCAAGACGAGCACTGGGACAGCTGACCCAGTGCGGCTACAACTCCGTGGGTCAGGTTTTCAACCTGACCAGGGACGTGGGTCAGGTTTTCAACCTGACGTGATGCCTGTCGCGTCAGGTTGAAAACCTGACCCACGGCGAATCACGTTCCCGTGATCTTCTCGTAGGCAGCGCCCTCGTTCAGCGTCGGCCGTTCTGGCCGGCCCTTGTACTTGTAGACCAGCTTCATGTTGTCGAGACCGAGCAGGTGCAGGAAGGTCGCGTGCAGGTCATGCACGTGCAGCCGATCCTCGACCGCATGCAGGCCGAGTTCATCGGTTTTGCCCAGCATTTGCCCACCCTTGACGCCACCGCCCGCCAGCCACATCGTGAAGCCGTAGGGGTTGTGGTCCCGGCCGTCGCCCTTCTCCGACATCGGCGTGCGGCCGAACTCGCCGCCCCAGATCACCAGCGTGTCTTTCAAGAGGCCGCGCTGCTTCAGGTCTTGCAACAGGCCCGCAATCGGCTTATCCGAAGCCCGGCAGAGCTGCGAATGGTTCGACTCGATCTTGGAATGCGCATCCCACTTGCTGCCCGCGCCGTGATAGAGCTGCACGAAGCGGACGCCGCGCTCGACCAGTCGGCGGGCGAGCAGGCAAACTCGGCCAAACGGCGCCGTTTCCTTCTCGTCCATGCCGTAGAGGGCTTTCGTCGCTTCGGTTTCCTTGGCCAGGTCGATGGCTTCGGGCGCTTCGGCCTGCATGCGGAAGGCCAGTTCGTAGCTGTTGATGCGGGCATCCAGTTCGGTCTGGAGCGGCCGAGTCTGGGCGTGTTCGCGATTCAGTTCGTTCAGGAAGTCGAGCTTGCCGCGCTGCTGGGCGTCGGTCACGCCCTGCGGGGCGTTCAGGTTCGGCACCGGCTCGCCGTCGCCCCGGAAACGCGCTCCTTGATAAACGGCCGGCATGAAGCCCGCGCCCCAGTTGCGCGGCCCGTTGACCACCGTGGAATTGTTGTCCTGCATGACCACGAAGGCCGGCAAGTTCTGATTCACCGTGCCCAGGCCGTAGGAAACCCAGCTGCCCAGCGACGGGCGGCCCGCCAGGATGGACCCGGTATTCATCTGGCAGACGCCGGCCGAGTGATTGATGCCATCGGCCCAGCAGGAACGCAGCACGGCGATATCGTCGGCATGCGTGGCTATGTGCGGCAGCCAGTCGGAAACCCACATCCCGCACTGGCCGTGCTGTTTCCAGGTCCGCTTCGAGCCGAGCAAAGGCGCGTTGCCTTCGCCCATCGAGGTAATGACCTTGCCGAAGCTGGCAGGCAGCGGCTTGCCCGCCAGTTCGTTGAGCTTCGGCTTCGGATCGAAGGTATCGAGGTGGCTCGGCCCGCCTTCCATGAACAGGAAGATGACATTCTTGGCCTTGGCCGGCACATGGCCCGGCTTGGGGGCCAGCGGCCCGGTCGCCGCTGGCGGCTTGGCCTGGGCGAACAGTCGATCATCCTGAAGCAAGTAGTTCAAGGCCAGCGCGCCAAAGCCCGCGCCGCCGCGCAGCAGGAATTCGCGGCGGGTGGCATTCGCTTGCAGGTGCGGATCACGGATGGTTGGCTTCATGGCAAGAATTCCCATTAATCCACATACAGAAATTCATTCGCATTGAGCAGCACATGGCACAGGTCGGCCAGGGCCGCCGCGCGGGAATTGGCGCTGGTCGCCGTCGTCGTGCCCTTGACCTGAATGTCGTTGTGGCGCGGCGACGAATCCTTGAACGCGCCCGGCTTCGGCTCGAACTGCCAGTAGCCCATCGTCTTGTTGCCCACGCCTTCGGAGGTCAGCAGCAGCTGTTCCTGCCGCAGCACGGTCGTCGAGATGCGCACGTCGTCGATCAGGCCGTCCCAGCTGGAACCGCCCTTGGTATCCAGCCCGCCGATGGTGAACGCGGCCGGCGACTTGCCCCGGCTGGTCATCTGGTGCGTGTTGCGCGACGATTGCAGCGGCTCGTCGTCGTTGGACAGGTCCTTGCTGTAGAAGGTGATGCCCTTCTTGTCCGGATCGCTCAGGTTGACCGAGACCGCCACGTAGTACGGTTTGTTCAAGGCGATGTGCAGCCCGGAGAAGATCGCGTCGTAGGCCGTGCCGTTCTTCT
Organism: Planctomycetales bacterium; assembly: GCA_020054355.1. Classification (GTDB taxonomy): domain Bacteria; phylum Planctomycetota; class Planctomycetia; order Gemmatales; family Gemmataceae; genus JAGVLI01. The sequence continues at coordinate 5,083 of JAGVLI010000261.1, forward strand.
GCTCGTCGCCGAAGAGTTGCAATACCAGCGTCTGCGGCTTGAAGGCGGACTTCTTGCTGGTGACGCCGAACGACCAGCCCGGCTGCTTGCGGTCGCCGTTCCAGTGGGCGGCGATGGTCCGCACCTGAGCGTCCTCGTAGGTCGAACGCAGCAGAATGAAGCCCTCGATGGTGAACTCGCCTTCGGCCAGCGATTCGGCCATCGGCACCCGGAAGGTGGTCTGCGGCCCGTCGGGCTGCAGCACGGCAGCCTTGCCTTCGCGATAGGGCAGCTTCTCCGATTGAAAGACCGTGTTCACCACCGGCTTATCGGCGGGCCGATTGCTTTGTCGTTGCATGAAGGCCGCTGCCTTGCTTTTCTCGGCGGCCGTGGCCCCGCGCCCAAAGGTCAGGCGGAACGCCTGGTCGATCAATTGTTCATCGCTGCGCCCCGGCTGTTTCAGCAACTGGTCGGCCATCACCTTGGCCCGTTGCAGCATGTACGGGCTGTTGATGAGCAAGAGCGCCTGCGTCGGCGTGGTGGTGGTGTTGCGCTCGGGCATGCTCGTAAAGCCTTCGGGCAGGTCGAAGACTTCGAGCAGCGCGTCGTGGTGGTTGCGAAAAACCTTGGTGTAGATGGTCCGCCGGCC
>JAGVLI010000640.1 GCA_020054355.1 Planctomycetales bacterium
CTTCGGCGTGCGCCTGGCCGTAGCGCTGGTGCCAGCCTTCGCCGACGTTGTGCCCATCGCGCACCAGCACCGCGCCGACCAGCGGATTCGGCTCGACATGACCCCGGCCGTGCTCCGCGAGTTCCAGGGCGCGGCGCATCCAGAGTTCGTCTTGGTGGTCTGCCATGAAGAATGGGTTCTGTTTGGCCATCGCGCGGCGGGTTCGCTTTGCCGCGATGTCTTTGTCCCGGAGGGACATTTGAAAATAGCCCAGCAGTTTACTGCTGGGATCGCAGGTTGCTCCGCTGAAACCAAGTCCCGTAGGGACGGCCGAAACGGTGACATTCAGTTTCGGCCGTCCCTACGGGACTAGATGAGCTTCGATCCCGTTGTCACCCCAGCAGTGAACTGCTGGGCTATTTTCAAATGTCCCTTCGGGACAAAAAACCACAAACGTTCCGCTCAAAACCGCAGCCGCTCCAACAATGCTCTATCCCAGGGATGCGGGCCGGCTGGCTCTTCGCTCGGCATCGACTGCACGGCTGGCGTGCGGTGTTCGTGTCCCAGCAGCCCTTGCACATGATGATGGTGCGGAAACTGCGGTTCGCCGAGCCGGGCTTCGTGGCCGATGATCGGCACCCGGTACTGGCACAGCGAGCAGTTCATGTGCGCTGTGCCGTGCAACGCTTCGTCCAGGCGATGCTGAAACGCATCCAGGAGCAATGGATGCGCTTGCAAGTGCGGGGTGGCCACGATCTCCAGGTCGGGGCGGGCCAGCTGCCGTTCCGCCACCTGGGCGTAAATCCGCTTCAGCAAGATGCCCGTGAAGAGGAAGTAAGGCTGCACCACGATGCGGCGAAAGCCCATGCGCTCGCAAACCGGCAGCGCTTCCTCCAGCAGCGGATGGGCGATGCCGCTATAAGCCCAGGCCGCCCAGCCAGTTGGGTAGCCTTCCTGCAAGAAGCGGGCCACCTTGGCCACGGTGCTGTTGGCGTCCGGATCGCTGCTGCCCCGCGCCACCAGCAGGAGCAGCGTGTCTTTCGCTTCGACCGCCGGCAGCGACGCCAGTGCTTCCCGGTAGCGCAGCCGGCAAAGTTGCAGCAGGTCGGCGTCCACGTCGAGCGCATTGCCCATGCGGATGTCGAGCTGGGGATAGCGTTCCCGCGCCCGGCGCACCTCGCTGGCCAGGTCGTTCTTGGCATGGCCGGCGGCCAGCAGCACGCCGGGCAGCACGACGATGGTTTTCACCTCAGTTCGCGCCAGCCGGTCGATGCCTTCCTGAATGGTCGGCCGGGCGAATTCCAGGAAAGCGATCTCCACGGGCACGTCGGGCCGGCGCGCGCGAAAGTGCCGGGCCAGGTCGAGCAACTCGGCAATGCCGTCCGGATCACGGCTGCCATGCCCGGCAATGAGGACCGCGTGTTCCATGAGGTGGAGTGCTCCGTGCCAGTGACAAGGGGCGGGGGTCCGAAGTCGGACCTCCGCCCCTGGGTATCTTCGCCCTTCCGCGCACCGAAGGCTACTTCTTTTTCCCCACGCCGAGCTTGAACGTGGTGGCGATCTCGGCATCGCCCTGCTTTTCGGTGATGACCAGGACTTCCAGGCCGGCTTTCAGCGTGTCCAGCCCCGGCGCTGGCCCTTTGCCCTTGGTCTTGTCCGCGGTCAGGATCATCGGCGATTTCGGAATCTCGAAGGTCTTGTCCTTGCCGTTGATCGTGACCGTGACCCGCAATTCCTTGGCATCGACCGTTTTGATGGTGCCCCGGTACTCGTCGGCCACCAGCAGGCCGACGCCGGTCAACAGCGCAGCCACTCCCAGCAGCATCCTCGACATGACGAATCCTCCCGAAAAATGTCGGCAGGCAGGCTGCCCGCCGACTACCCCCATGGACCGATTGCCAACCGGCCCCATTACTTTTTCTTTTCCGGCGGCGCCATCACCTTGATGGTGGTGGCGGTTTCCTTGTCGTCCTTCTTGTCCGTGAAGATCTTTACTTCCGAGCCGGGCAGGATTTTCAGGATGCCGCCGGGAAAGGCCTTGCCCTTGTCGTTGACCACCAGCGGGTCCTTGGCGACTTTCAAGATCACTTCCTTGCCATCCACGGTGACGGTGATCTTGGTTTTGTCCTTCTCCACGCTCTTGACCTTGCCGATGTACTCATCGGCCACCAGGCAGGAAACGCAGGCGACGAGCAGCAACAGGCCGCCGAAAAAACGAATCATGAGAGGATGCCTCCGAGTGGAAGAGGTGAGAATCGTACCCGAGCCAGTGTCGGAACCGGCCGCGCTGTTACAGTATTTTGCCGCTGGCGAGAGACTCACTCCGGGGGCTAACGCCCCCGGCTCGCTGGCTAACGCCCATCCTTCACGCAGCGAAAGCCGACGTGCGACGCCCCGCTATCCACGGAGCCTTTGCCGCGCCCGCCGGGCATGTACCGGATGCAATACTGATCGCTGCACAGGAACGAACCGCCGCGCTGCACCCGCTTGGGCACGTCCGGCTCCAGCGGATCGTGGCTGCGCTGCGGTCCCTGGGGGTTGTCGGTTGGTGAAAACTGATAATAAGCGGCCGTGTACCAATCGGCGCACCATTCCCAGACATTGCCCGCCATGTCGTACAGGCCGTAGCCGTTGGGTGGAAACGATTTCACGGGAGCGGTGCGCGCGAAGCCGTCCTCGGTCGTGTTCCGCACCGGAAATCGCCCCTGCCAGATGTTGGCCTGCCATTTGCCGTCCGGCTTGAGCTCGTCGCCCCAGACGTAGAGCCGGCGGTCCAGCCCGCCGCGCGCCGCGTATTCCCACTCGGCCTCGGTGGGCAGCCGTTTGCCGGCCCACTGGGCGTAGGCGACCGCATCATCCCAGCAGACGTGGACCACCGGATGCTGTTCCCGGCCGTTCAGGTCGCTGTTCGGCCCTTCGGGGTGCCGCCAGTTCGCGCCGTGGACGTAGCTCTGCCAGTTCAGGTGATTGTTCAGATCGACTTCGGCCGTCGGCGGAGGAGGAGAAAAGCACACCGAGCCGGCCACCAGGTTTTCCGGCGGCGCGTTGGGAAAATCCTCGGCCTTCGGAGTCTTCTCGGCCACCGTGATATAGCCGGTGGCGTTCGCGAAGCGCTCGAACTGCTCGTTGGTGACTTCCGTCTCGTCCATCCAGAAGCCGTCGAGCCGCACCGGATGCACCGGCTGGCCATCGCGCATCATCGGATGCTGCGAACCCATCTGGAATTCGCCCGGCGGAATCCAGACCATCGGCACGGAAGGATCGCCGCCCCGCCCGCGCAGGCCCACGGTGATGACATACGCCACGACGGCAGCGCCCAGGACGAGCAGGCCGCCGCCCAGCGCTTTCCCCCACCAGCGGGGGAGCGAAGAAGGCTTCGCCACGGAGAGCGTCGATGAACTGGATGCTTTGCTCATGGGTGCAACCTGCGCAAGGCTGCGGTTCGCGACGCTTCGCAGAAGCGTTGAATCGCTCGCCGCAGTTTAAGGAGCCGAGATCCACGGATTAGGCCGACGGAGGCTCCTTCCACCGTCGAATATCCTGGGCGAAAGCACCGAAACCGTCGGGAAACCAGTGCTGTTCGAGATCGAGCAAGCAACGGTCCACCAGCCGCTCGGCTTCTGCCACCATGCAGCGCGTTTCTTCCGCGAGCGAGTAACGTTCCTTGCCGTAGACTGCTTTCTTCAAACTGCCGCTGGTGTACGGCGGCTTTCTTGATTTTGACCCCACCAGCCAACTGGCCTCCCCAACGCCGCGGTCCTTGCCGCACAGCAACCAGGCTTCGATCTGCGGCACGGCCAGGCCGATGGCGGTCTTGACTGGTTGCCGATTGGGCATGGGAGTCAGCTGACCCTGGATGTCCTTCACCGTCTCTCGCAAGCAGCACAGTCGGCATTTGGGATCGGCCTGCCCCGGTTCGTCATGAGCCTTGCGATGGATGGGCGTTCGGTCCGAGTCGAGAATCACCGCCAGGGCATCGGCCTCGAAGCCGTAGTGCAATTCCTGGAGAACGGCGGAGATGTTGGTCAGGACCGAGCCGAATCCCCGCTTCGTTTCGAAGTTCGGCAACTTCACGACCTCGGTCTTCTCGCCCAGGATGCCATCCACCAAGATGCGAACGGCAGCCTCGTCCGCGGACGATTCGCTGTAGACGGCGAGTTTCATGACCGTGCGGGCACTCCACCGAGGACGCCGGTGTACCAAACCTCCCCCAGGGAGGAAGTGCCTTCCAGGATTTCTTCCAAGTGCGGATGGTCCATCAGGCGACTGAACTTGGCTTCCAGCCCGGTCTTCTCGGCGATCACGATTTCTTCGGGGTGGTCCGAGAATTCATCGAGGAAGTATGGCGACTGCGTGGTGGCGATGACCTGAACTGGCTCGCGAGACTCGCCAAAGCTGTCGGGATAGCTCAGGCGGTAAAGTGCATCGCGAACCTGCCGCAACAACCGCGGGTGGATACCCCGATCCGGTTCTTCTAATCCAATCAGCGGCGGCGGGCTCGGTTGGTACGCAATCGCGAGAAGCGCCAACGCGAGAAGGGTTCCTTGAGAGAGATCAATTGCTGGAATCCGATGATGTCCATTTCGGGTTCGCAGGGAGAAACTCCTATGACCTGCTTTGGGCGTCTCAAAAAGAATTCGGTCAAACTCAGGCAGCAGTCGGCCCAACTCTTCGTTTAACGCTTCAAAGCGCTCGGGCTCCGAGTCTCGAAGTCGATCCAGGAAGCCCGCAAGAGATGGTTCTTCAGCAGAGAATTCCAGGTTTGGGGTCAGCTGGACGGGCTGGGGCAATGAACGAGGATCGAGAGCATATACTCGAAATCTATTGCATTCGGCCTGAGCCTTCACCATGAATGGTGTTCCGTTTTCACTTCCCCAGGTCGGCGTTGGTATTCCTGAACTCTCCCATTTGATTTTGAGAAACAGGTTGTACGGTGACCCCCACTGCAGCCCCACCTCAACTGCTGGCTTAGTTTCAGCGAAAGCCTCGACGTGGGCCACCATCGAGTAACTGTACTGATTGAACTCACGGACCATGCGGATGGCTTGCAGCGCCGTACTCTTCCCGCTCCCATTTGCCCCAACGATCAGCGTGAACGGCCCCAGCGACAGCTTGGCGTCCTTTAGCACCTTGAAGTTCTTGAATTCGATGGATTCGATCATGGCTGTCGCCCTGTCCTCCGGGGGCTAACGCCCCCGGCTCGCCAGCATGTATCAGCTCGCCAGATGCAATCGGCTCAGCCTGCATCATACCCCAGGTTCGGCGCCAGCCAGCGTTCCATTTCCGCCAGCGGCATCTTCTTGCGGGCCGCGTAGCTCTCCACCTGGTCGCGGAGTAGCAGGTCCACCGCGAAGTAGCGCGCTTCCGGATGGCCGAAGTACCAGCCGCTGACCGAGGCCGCCGGGTACATCGCGAAGCTTTCCGTCAGCTGGATGCCGGCGGCTTGCTGGGCGTCGAGGAGTTGCCAGAGCTTGGCCTTTTCCGTGTGATCGGGGCAGGCCGGGTAGCCTGGCGCGGGCCGGATGCCGCGATACTTCTCGTCGATCAGGTCTTCCTTGCTCAGCTTCTCCTGCAGTCCGAAACCCCAGTCGCGGCGGGCTTGCTCGTGCAAAAGCTCGGCGAAGGCTTCCGCCAGACGGTCGGCCAGCGCCTTGGTCATGATCGAGTTGTAATCGTCGTGCTCGGACTCGAAGCGGGCCACCAGGTCATCGGTGCCGATGCCGGTCGTCACCGCGAACGCGCCCAGGTAATCCGGCGTGCCAACCGGCGCGACGTAGTCCGCCAGGCTGCGAAACTGCGTCTGCCCTTCGCGCTCCCATTGCTGGCGGAGCATGCACAGCCGCATGCGCTCCTCCTGGCGCTCGTCATCCCGCCAGATAATGAGGTCGTCGCCGTCGCTATTGGTCGGGAAAAAGCCATAAACTGCTTTCGCGGTCAGCAGCCGGTCTTGCACGATGCGGTCCAGCAGGGCCTTGGCGTCCGCGAAGAGCTTCGTCGCTTCCCCGCCCACGACCGCGTCGCTCAGGATGGCGGGATACTTGCCCTTCAGCTCCCAGGCCATGAAGAACGGCGACCAGTCGATGTAGGCGACGATGTCGCTCAGCGAAAAGTCGCGCAGCGTCTTGACGCCCAGAAACGCGGGCCGGGCCGGCGGCGTCTTCGCCCAATCCGGCTTGAACCGCTTTTCCAGGGCCTCGGCGTAAGGGGCCAGCTTGCGCTGCTTGCGCTGGGCGAACGCTTGCCGGTCCTTCTCCTGGGCGGCGCGGTTCTCGCGGTCGAGCTTGTCGCGCTCCTCCGGCCGGATCAGCCGATCCACGACGCCGACCGAGCGCGAAGCGTCCTTGACGTGAATCACCGTGCGGTGATACGCCGGCGCGATCTTCACGGCGGTGTGCTTGGCGCTGGTGGTTGCCCCGCCGATCAGCAACGGCAGCTCGAAGCCGGTGCGTTCCATTTCCTTGGCGACGTGGACCATTTCATCGAGCGACGGCGTGATCAGGCCGGACAGCCCGATCAGGTCCGCGCCCTGCTCGCGGGCGGTTTGCAGGATTTTCTCGTACGACACCATCACGCCCAGGTCGATGACCTCGTAATCGTTGCAACCCAGCACCACGCCGACGATGTTCTTGCCGATGTCGTGGACGTCGCCCTTGACCGTGGCCATCACGATCTTGCCGCGCGCTTTGCGCACCGCGCCGCCGCGCGCCGCCTCCATGAAGGGCAGCAGGTACGCCACCGCTTTCTTCATCACCCGCGCGCTTTTGACCACCTGGGGCAAGAACATCTTGCCGGAACCGAACAGATCGCCGACGACGCTCATGCCGTCCATGAGCGGCCCTTCGATGACATGCAATGGCCGCTCGAACTGGTGCCGGGCCTCTTCCACGTCCTGATCGATGAAATCGGTGATGCCATTGACCAGCGCGTGCTTGAGCCGCTCCACGACCGGCGCTTGCCGCCAGGTCAGCTCCTCGGTCTTGTCCGCTTTCTTCTTGCCGGTCGTCTCCGCGAACTTGACGAGCCGGTCGGAAGCATCCGGCCGCCGGTTGAGCAGCACGTCCTCGACGTGCTCCAGCAAGTCCTTGGGGATTTCCTCGTAGACCTGGAGCTGGCCGGCGTTGACGATGCCCATGTCGAGGCCGGCGCGGATGGCGTGGTACAGGAACGCCGCGTTCATCGCCTCGCGCACGACCTCGTTGCCGCGAAAGCTGAACGACACGTTGCTGACGCCGCCGGAGGTCCGGCACTGGGGGAAGCGCTGTTTCAGCTCGCGCACCGCCTCGATGAACTCGACCGCATAGTTGTTGTGCTCCTCCATGCCGGTGCCGACCGTCAGGATGTTCACGTCGAAGATGATGTCGCTGGGGTCGAAGCCGACTTCCTCGGTCAGCAGCTTATACGACAGCTCGCAAATTTTCACCTTGTCGTCCTTGGTGACGGCCTGGCCCTTCGGCATGCCGGGAATCACGTCGTCATCGACGAAGGCCATGACGACGGCCGCGGCGCCGTAGCGCTTGACGAGCGTGGCCCGTTCGAGGAACTTTTCCTCGCCGTCCTTGAGGCTGATCGAATTGACGATGCCCTTGCCTTGCAGGCACTTCAGGCCGGCTTCGAGGATGTCCCACTTCGAGCTATCGACCATGATCGGGACCTTGGCCAGGTCCGGCTCGTTGGCCAGCAGGTGCAGGAAGCGCGTCATGGCTTCCTGGCCGTCGATCAGGTCCGCGTCCATGTTGACGTCGAGGATGTTCGCCCCGTTCTGCACCTGCTCGCGGGCGACCGCGATGGCGGCGTCGAAGTTGCCGTCCTTGATGAGCCGCTTGAACTTGAGCGAGCCGGTGATGTTGCAGCGCTCGCCGACCATGACGAAGTTCGTCTCGGGCCGGACGGTGAGCACCTCGTCGCCGCAGTAGTACGAGTAGCCCGGCAATTCCGGGACGCGGCGCGGGACGACGCCCTCGATCTCGCGGGCGATGGCGGCGATCCATTCGGGCGTGGTGCCGCAGCAGCCGCCCACGA
>JAGVLI010000327.1 GCA_020054355.1 Planctomycetales bacterium
CATCGCCGCCGATTCCTGGCTGATGTCGAAGGCTTGCTTGCTGGCCGCCGAGCTGACCAGGTCGAAGGCGCGCTCGTAATGGCGGTCGAGGTTCTGGGCCGGGGCGGCCTCGCTCAGCGCTGCTACCTGGGCATTGACCTGGGCCAGCAGGCCGCGCCGTGCGTCCATGCGGTCGGCGGTCAGTTCGGCGCGCGGCATCAGGGCTGGCACCGTGAAGTTCGGCTTGCTCGGGTCGCTGTTGATAATCAGCGGATCGACGCTGGTGCCCAGGAAGCCGCCGTGCTGGCCCGGCGTGGGGATGCCGATGTCGTTGGCGAAGATCGGCAGCACGACATAAGGCGGCAGTGGCCGGTCGATGGGCCGGACCTTCGCGAGTATGGAACCGATGGCCGGCCAGTCGTCGCGCTTGGCGGGGAACTGAACCACGTCGGCCGAGGGCTTGCGCCCGGTGAGCGCGTAGAACGAGCCGGGGTTATGCACGCGGTTTTTGTGCGTGGCCGAGCGGATGATGGCGTACTGGTCGGCCAGCCTGGCCAGCTTCGGCAGGTGCTCGCAAATCCGGATGCCGGGCACGTTGGTGTCGATCGGCTTGAATTCGCCGCGAATTTCCGCCGGAGCGTCCGGCTTCATGTCGAAAGTTTCCTGCTGCGCTGGGCCGCCGAAGGCAAAGACCATGATGCAGGACTTAATGCGCGTCTTCCGGGCGGCGGATTCCGCCCGCAGCAATTGCGGCAAAGACAGGCCAACGGTGCCCAAAGCACCGGCGCGGAGGACTTCGCGGCGGGTCGGTCGCGCCGCGTTCGTGGTGTCGAGGATTCCGATCATGGCGGGTTCTCGCTTCGGCGGGTCGGTGGTCCGGAGGACCAGTCGCGGGGGAGGGCAACGACGCAGCGGGGGATGCAAGCGCGGCGGGAGAGTCCTGGCTTGGTTGCAAGGTTGATTGTCGCCGAAAAAAGGCGTCTGTCAAGACGATATTTTCCCGATGAAAGAAATGAAGCGCCTACGAAACGGACGCCGGCCATGCGTAAGTCGAACCGCCGTCCGTGTCGAATTCAGCCGGTGAAGTCCGGCTCGGGCGGAAGACGGGGACTCTGTTCGGTGGCGCCGGGCACGTGTCCGGATTCCTTGCCGCCCCGGTAAATCGTCTTGCCGGTGTCGATACGTTCGCCGCGTTCGACGGCCGGATCCTCTTCGAGCGGATGATCGGCGGTTTTCCGCTCGGACGGGCGGGGCTGGGGCGACTCACTGGGCCGCGATTTTCGCCGACTCTTGGGTGCCCTGATTATCGTCCTTTTCTGATGGCTCGCTGCCAGCGGTGGCAACAAACGCAACTGATGTTGAGAAGAAGCTATGCAAAAGTCATGCCGCCAAGTGCTTCGGCACCTTCGGTATACGGTTTGCAAGATGGAAACTGGCGTCGAGTTTCCGGAGGGCATCGGAGGGAGGCAGCCATGGATTCTCCAAAAGCAGTCGTCCTGGTTACGGGCAGCAGCGGCTTGATCGGCTCGGCCGTGGTCGAGCGCTTCGCGGAGGAGTACCCGGTGGTCGGCTTCGACTTGATCGGCCCACCCCACCCACCGGCCTCGGTCGACTGCGTCGAGGTGGACTTCAGCTCGGATGACAGCGTCCGGCACGGCTTGCGGCAGGTGCGCGAACGCCACGGCAGCCGGATCGTCTCCGCGATCCACCTCGCCGCCTATTACGATTTCAAGGGCGAGCCTAGCCCGAAGTACGACGAGATCACCGTCCGCGGCACGGAACGGCTGCTGCGCGGGCTGCAGGACTTTCGCGTCGAGCAGTTCGTCTTTTCCAGCACCATGCTGGTCCACAAGCCAACCGAGCCCGGCCAGCGCATCGACGAAGACTGGCCGCTGGAGCCTAAGTGGGACTATCCGCAATCCAAAGTCGCCACCGAGGAGCTGATCCGCCGGCAGCATGGAGACATCCCGTACGTGCTGCTGCGGATCGCCGGAGTCTACGACGACCAGGGGCATTCGATCCCGATCGCGCGTCAAATCCAGCGCATTTACGAGCGCCGCCTGACCAGCGGCGTCTATCCAGGGGACACGTCGCGCGGCCAGGCCTTCACCCACCTGGACGATCTCGTGGAGGCCCTGTGGCTCTTGGTCCAGCGGCGCCGGCGATTGCCGTCCGAGTTGACGCTGCTCCTCGGCGAGCCGGAGACGCTCAGCTATGACGAGCTGCAGCGCGCGCTGGGCCGGCTGATCCACGGCGAGGAGTGGGACACGCGGCGGATACCCAGGGTGGTGGCCAAGACCGGCGCTTGGCTCCAGGACAAGCTGCCGCTGGGCGAGGAGCCGTTCATCAAGCCGTGGATGATCGACTTGGCGGACGACCACTACGAGCTGAACATCTCGCGCGCCCGCGCGCTGCTCGGCTGGGAACCCAAGCACTCGCTGCGCGCGACGCTGCCCAAGATGGTGACGGCGCTCCAGGCCGACCCGATCGAGTGGTACCAGGCAAACAAGCTGGAGCCGCCGTCCGACCTGAAAGCGTAGGCCCAGCTGGCCGGGGGTGGCCATGAGCGTTGACCTCGCCGCCGTGCCCGCCCGCGAAACCATGCACGACAGATCGGAAGA
>JAGVLI010000666.1 GCA_020054355.1 Planctomycetales bacterium
CCGTCGCGGGGGAGGGACTGGCCTGCTTGCAGGCCAAGCCCAAGACCCCCAGGACCGTCCACGCCGTCTGGCCCCAGGACCGTGACATGGACTTGCGGGCCTTGCTCCACCAATCCCCGCGCACCTGCGGCAAGCCGACCAGCCGGTGGACGCTGCCCTTGGCCGCTCAGGTCTGCCACGAGAAGGGCTGGACCCCGCGCCGCCTCAGCGGCGAGAGCATTCGCCGGGTCCGCAAGCGCCTGGGCGTCGGCTGGAAACGCGCGAAGCACTGGTTGGTCAGCCCCGACCCCGAGTACGCGCGAAAAAAACTGCGCGACCGGCTGATCGAGCAGGCCGCGGCCCGCCCGGACTGGGTGCTGGGCTTCCAGGACGAGCCGTGGCGGACCCGCCTGCGCAGCCGAACCTGTTCGCCTGGGCCGACGAGCAACCGCTGCGGTTGTTGCCCAACGAACACGGCGGTGGCCCAGAGGCGCCGGCCTGTTACGGCCGGTATCGTGCCGACACGAAGGCGCTGCTGCTCCGCTTCGTTGCAGGGCGGCCAGTGAGCCAGGTAACGGAAGACGATTGGGGCTGGCTGTGTGGGCAGTTCGCGGCCGAGGGCAAGAAAGGTTTCGTGCTGGTCTGGGACAACGCCTCCTGGCACGTCAGCAAGCGTGTCCGGCGCTGGATCGGAGCACACAATCGGCGGGTGAAACGGGAAGGCGGTGGTCAGCTCCGGGGGTGCTACCTGCCGGTGCCAGCCCCCGGGCTGAACCCGATCGAGCCGAAGTGGCTGCACGGCAAACGGGCCATCATCGAGCCCGATCGGCAGTTGACGGCCACGGAGATCAAGCAACGGGTCCAGGAGCACTATCAATGCGACCCGCAAGAGCCACTTACACAGAATGCCGCTTGAGTCTGCACTAGGTTGGATCGCCCAGGAGCCTCTGGACCACATCGGCGAATTCCCGCGCGGTGGTGGTGGGCAAGACGCCCTTGCGCCAGACCAGGTTGATGCCGGCGCGGCCGAATTGACGGCTCAGACTGTGTTCGTGCAGCGCCGGCCGCCCTTGCTGTGTCATGCGGCCCAGGACCATGCCGATGCCCAGTCCCAGCTGGACGAAATGGCGCACGGCTACAGAGCTGGCCGCCTCGATGGTCCGTGGCTCGACGCGAAAGACACCCAGGTCGCTGAGCTGCCTTGCCAGCTCCGGCCGGGCAAAGCTGTCCGCGGCATTGACCAATGGGTATTTGAGCAGATCGCGCAGCTGGATGGATCGCTTCCTGGCCAACGGATGATCGGGCCGCGTCAGCAGGATGACATCGAGGTGGTAAGCCGGCACTACCCGCAGCCAGGGACTCTCAGGCTCATGATCGCTGGCCACGCCAATGTCCGCCTCGCCGGATTCGACTGCCGCCGACACCTGTCCGGTGGGACGTTCCAGAAAACGCAAGCGCGCCTGCGGATGCGCGGCGATGAACCGCGGGATGACCTCGCGCAGGTCCTCGACCAGGATGCGCTGAGTCGCGGCAATCGTGAGCCGGGACACCACCTGGGCACGCCGTTCCTGAAAGGCCCGCTTGAGGGAATCGGCCGCCGTGACCACAGGATCGGCCAGCTCGACCAGCAGCGTTCCCGCTTCGGTCAAACGGCAGCCCAGGCCGTGGGCCTCGATCAACGGCGCGCCGAACTCGCGCTCCAGCGCGCGGACCTGTTCCCAGACCGCCGGCTGGGATACCCCCAGTTCCTTGGCTGCCCCGACCAGACTTCCTTGCCGGGCGGTGGCGCAAATGCTGCGGAGTTGCTGCAGGCGGATTTCCTTGTAGGCCCGTCGGTGAGTTGTGGTCACGAGCGTCCCCCGTGCAGAATTCGTCTTTATAAGAGGAGCTTAGATCAACTATAGAATTTATTCGACTACGTTTATACTTTACTCTTTCGCGCTGGACGAGTAAAGAAAAGAGACAGTTGGTGCGCAGCTTACCTGCCCCTGGTTGTCCCAACCCCACCGGGCAGGCGAAGCTGGGCCTCGGTACGCCTCCTTCCCCACGGATTCCTGCCATGTGCCGATCTCACCGCAAGCTGACCTGTCTTGCTGGCATCATTCTGAGCGCTGCGTACGCATCCACGGCAAGGGCTGGCGAAGTGGCGGCTTGGCCGAAGGACCCCGTCTTCAGCCGGCACATCGTTCCTTGGTTCAGCCGCATGGGGTGCAATGCCGGCGCCTGTCACGGCGCCGTGCAGGGCAAGAATGGGTTCCGGCTCAGCCTGTTTGGGGCGGACCCGGCGGCTGACCACGAACGGCTGCTCCGCGAGTTCGGCGGCCGAAGGCTGAATTTCGCCGAGCCGGAAGCCAGCTTGCTCTTGCAGAAGGTCAGCGGCCGGGTGCCGCACGAAGGGGGCAAGCTCCTGGAGGTGGGCAGTGCGGATTACCGGATGCTGCTCACCTGGCTCGTCCGCGGCGCAGCGCTGGACGAGGCGGCCCAGTCCCAGGTCCGGGAATTGACGGTCGAGCCGAACCAGCACACCGCAAAAGCGGGCACCAATTACGCACTCCGCGTGCAGGCGATGTTTGCCGACGGTGCTACCGAGGATGTGACGGCCCTGTGCACCTTCGATTCCCGTGACCGCGACGTGGCTGGCGTGGATCGGACCGGTCAGGTCACGATCGTCGGCGCTGGAAGCGGACGGCTCGTCATCCGCTACCGGGGGCAACCGGTGCTGGCCCAGGTCCTGGTCCCCGCCGAGGCCAAGGGAGAGTTTCCGCAGGTCAAGGAGCACAACTTCATCGACAAGCACGTGCTGGCCAAGCTGCGCCAGCTCAACATTCACCCGTCGGAGCTGTGTGACGACGTGACGTTCTTCCGCCGCGCCAGCCTCGACGTGGCCGGGGAACTGCCGACGCCCGACGAGATTCGCAAGTTCGTCGCCGACCCGAACCCGGACAAGCGAGCGAAGAAGATCGACGAGCTGCTGGCCCGGCGCGGCCATGCCGCGGTCTGGGCCACCAGGTTCTGCGACCTGCTCAAGCCGCAGTTCCCCTCCGGCAATGGCTCCGAGGGCAAGTACCCGGCGACGCTGGTGTCCCACGTCCGGCGGTTCTACGAGTGGGTCCGCGTGCGTCTGGAGGAGAACACTCCCTACGATCAGTTCGTCGAGCGCATCCTGCTGGCGACCACGGCTGAGGGCCGGGACCGGGAAGTGCTCAGCCAGGAGTTTCAGCAGTACGCCGAGGAGGACCGCGACCAAGCCACCGACCTGAAGGCGTATGCCCGGCGGCGGACCCTCGACGTCTATTGGCTGCGGCGCGATGCGGCTCGGGTTCCAGGAACCATTCAGTTCAGCCACGCTTTCCTGGGTCTTCGGCTGCAATGTGCCCAGTGCCACCGGCATCCCGCCGACGTCTGGCAGCAGGACGACCTGCTCAGCTTCGCCAACTTCTTCATGCGGGTGGGCCGGCCGCCCGACCCGCGCTCGCCCGAGCAGCGCAAGCAGGACGAAGCGGCTGTTCAGGAAGTGCAGACGACGGTCTCGAAGCTGCGCGAGCAGGCCAAGGACCAAAAGCTCGCCAAGGAAGAAGCTGACCAGTTGCTGGCTGCGGCGAATTCCCTGACTCGCGAGCTGGAGATGAAGGAGCGCGTCGCCAGCTATCACAATATCTATACCGTCGGCATGGCCGCCAAGACCGAGTTTGCCAAGGTGTCCAGCTCGCTGGGCACGGCGGAATCGAAGCAGTTCCGGCTGCTGGGCACGCGCGAGCTGCTGAAGGTCGGCCCGGCCGCAGACCCGCGCAAGCACGTCATGGACTGGCTGCGCCGGCCGGATAATCCATTCTTTGCCAAGGCCATCGTGAACCGGGTCTGGGCGCATTATTTCGGTCGCGGCATTGTCGATCCGCCGGACGACCTGTCGCCCTTGAACCCGGCGACTCATCCGGAACTGCTGGACCAGCTGTGCCGCGAGTTTATCCAGCACGGCTACGACCTCCGCTGGCTGCATCGCACCATTCTCGCCAGCCGGACCTATCAGCAGAGCAGCGTCCCCAGCGGCAACAACGAGCACGATCAGGCCCACTATGCGCGGTTTCACGTTCGCCGGATGTCGGCCGAGTTGCTGGTGGACGCAATCAACCATGCGATGGCCGCCCAGGAGACTTACCCGCCGGGGCTGTTTGTTCCCCCGGGCGCCCGTGCCATGGAAGTGCCAGGCCCGACCACCTATGGACCGGGCGGGAGCCAGTCAGCCGCAACGCTCGCCTATGCCTTCTCGATCTTCGGCCGCTCGCCCCGGCGCACCGAATCCTCCTGCGACTGCGACAGCTCCACGGAACCGTCGGTGTTGCAGTCGCTCTACCTGGCGGCCTATGGCAACGTCCTGAACAAGCTGAAGGCCCCGAAAGGGCGTGCGGCCCAGCTGGCCGCGCCGGCCGAGGATGACCAGCGCCTTGACGAAGCGTACTTGTGGGCGCTGGCGCGGCTGCCCACCGCCGAGGAGCGTCAGCGCTGCCGGCAGCACTTGAACCAAGCCGCCACGCCCCAGCAAGGCCTGGAAGACTTGCTGTGGGTGCTGCTGAATACACGTGAGTTCATGCTGATTCGTTGATGCCAAGCCCGCCGGCGCCTCTCCTGCGGCGCCATCTCCAAAAGGAGCCTGTCATGACCCTGGGTTGCGCGTCGTATCAAGGGCTAAACCGCCATGAATTTCTCCGGGTGGGCGGCGCCGGACTGTTTGGCTTGAGCATGAGTGCGCTGTTCGAGACCCAGGCCAAGGCCGGATCGCAGGCACGAGCGCGGCAGCTGCTGATCCTCTGGCAAGGGGGCGGCCCGCCGCACATCGACATGTTCGACATGAAGCCCGACGCGCCGGAAGACATCCGCGGCGCCTGGAAGCCGATTCAGACCAGGCTGCCGGGGCTTATGACTAACGAGCTAATGCCGGGCTTGGCCCGCATCGCCGATCAATACACGATCCTCCGCTCGGTCAAC
>JAGVLI010000734.1 GCA_020054355.1 Planctomycetales bacterium
GTTTCCAACCTGACGTATGATGGGGAACCAGAGCCATGACCGCCGTGCCGCGCTATCGCCTCGGTATCTGCAGCGCCCTGGCCTGCACGCTGCTGCCGGTGTGGTTCGCGCCCGCGCAGCCGAAACCCGCCGCAGCCGAGAAGATGCAATTCTACAAGGGCAAGGTGCTGCCCCTGGCCGACCTGCTCGATAAGCAGGGCGTCAAGATGGACAAGGAAGCGGCAGCGCAGCTCATGGTCCTGGTCGGCGACGACGGCAAGGTTTATTCCCTCGTCAAGGACGACGGCGCCCGGATGTTCTGGAAAGACGCCCAGCTCCTGAATCGGCCGATGCGTCTGACGGCCCGGCCGATCGGCGCGACGAACTTCCTGCAGGTGTTCCAGGTTCACAGCTATCTCAAGGGGGAGTTGCACGAGGTCTACTACTGGTGCGACATCTGCATCATCAAGCGCTTCGAGAAGCGCGACTGCGAATGCTGCGGCGCGCCGATGGAGTTCCGCGAACCGCCGGTCCAACCTTGATCGCCGCTTGCGGCTTCGCCCAGCTTACTTGACCAACAACCAGATCCCCGTCAGCAGCACAAAGACCAGGACCATCCGCGAAAACCATTGCCCCGGCACGCGCCGGTTGAGCCAGACGCCGAGCAGCGTACCGACCAGCACGATGGGAAAGAGCGGCAGATCGCGAATGAAGCCTTCCGGCTTCAGCACGTCCAGATAAATGTACGGCGGAATCTTGATGAGGTTGACCAGGAAGTAGAGCGCCGTGGTGGTGCCCACGAAACGTTCGGCGTCCATCTTTTGCGGGATCAGGTACATGGTCGTCAGGATGCCGCCGACGTGCGAGAGCGTCGAGACGAACCCAGTGCCGAAGCCCACGGGGATGGCCAGCCACCAGCGCGGCGTCAGTGCCGTCGCCGTCTTCACGATCCAGTCGCGATAGACTTGCAAGAGCGCGAAGCCGACCGCCAGCCCGCCGATGGTCTTGGTCAGCCAGTAGTCGTCCATGTGATTCAACGCCAACGAACCCAGCACCACGCCGACGATGGCGCCCGGCAGCAGCATGAGGACGTTGCGCGTGTCCCACTTGCGCCAGTAGGGGAAGAGCGAGATCACATCGCAGGCGAAGAGCATCGGCAGCATCATGCCGATCGAGTCCTTGGCGGGAAAGAACAAGATCAGCAGCGGGCCGACCAGGATGCCGGTGCCGCCGCCGAAGCCGGCTTTCGAGACGCCAATCAGCAAGGCCACCAGGCAAAGGACCGCGAATTCCATCTCCGCATTGTATGTGGCGGTTGCCGTCAAGCCCACGCGGGGCCGTCCGTGCCGCCAAGCATTTGCCGCAACGCATCGTCGAACGATGGGACCGACACGTTCGGGAACAGCGTGCACCAGCGGGTTGAATCCAGCGAGGTGTCGGCCGGACGTGGCTCTGCCGCCGACGCAGCCAGGCGCGACCCGGCCACGATGACCGAGGGATCGACTTGCAGCACCCGCGCCAGCCGATGGCCCATTTCCAGCCGGCTCAGACGTTCGCCGCCGCCGACGTGCAGCAAGCCGGAAACGGATGATGCGACCAGCTGGCGCAGTGCCTGGGCTGCTGTCGGGTAAGCGAGCGGTGTCCGCCATTCATCCTCGAACAGATTGATTGGCTGGCCTGTGCGCAATGCGCGGACCTGCTGGTCGAAGTACGAATCCTTGCCGATCAGCGATGGACCGAACAGCAAGCTGACCCGCACCACGAGATGACCGGCGACCGCGAGCACTGCCTCTTCCGCTGCTCGCTTGGTCTTGCCGTAGATCGACAGCGGCGCGGGCGCATCGGTTTCCGTGTAGTTGCCTTTTTCGCCATTGAAGACCAGATCGGTCGATACGAAGAGCAGGCGGGCCTGGTTTACCGTCGCCAGTTCGACGAGGTGGCGAGTGCCCGCGACGTTGACCTGCACGGCGCGCTCCGGGTCGCCCTGACAGGCGGCGACGCTGCTCAGTGCGGCGGCATGCAAGACCGCATGCGGCTTCGCATCGCGAAAGGCGGTCGTGACCGCAGCGCGGTCAGCGAGGTCCACGGGCTGCAAGGGAACACCGAACAGCGTTCCAGCGCGCGAACCGCTCCAGGCCGTGACCTGCCAGTCCGTACCGCGCAGCTCCCGCAGCAGGTAAGCGCCCAGCTGGCCGCTGGCGCCGGTGACGAGCAGGCGCATCGGGAATTTCGATCCGTGTCAGGGCAAGTTCATGTCGGGTTCTTTGATGGCCCAGGCCCAGATTTGGGGCCACTGGGCAAAGGTGTAAGGCAGATTGGCGACATGGGCATCGGCGAACAACGACGGAATGGTATCCGGATGCGGCCCGCCGATGTACTGGTTGCTGCCAGTGGCATCCGAGTCGGGCTTGGCGGCGTTGTTGATCAAACGGCGGTTATTTTTCGTGGCCCAGCCCAGGTCGGTCGGGTCGCCGCCGCTGTAGTGCTTGGGATCCAGCCAGAGGTGGGACAGGAGCAGAATATTGGAGGTACCGTTTTTGTTGGTGACATCGTCGAGCGTGAGGCCTTCCGGAGTGCCGAGCACGGAAGCGCCGGCAATACCGTCGCCGCTGGAAGCATAGCCGTAGTCGCGCTTGCCCGGCGCAGTCGTGGGGTTGCGCCGGCTGGGGCAGAGGAACTCCTCGATCGGCCGATTGTCCTCCGCCCCGGCTTGTTCCATATAGGGCAGCACTGGTTTGTAGAAGCTGGGGTGCGAGCCGTGTTCCGTGGGGAAGCGGCCCTTGGCGTCCTGAACGGAGTGCAGGGCGATGCCGAGCTGACGCAGGTTGTTGACGCAGACGATGCGATCCGCCGAGTTGCGGCTCGACAGCACGCCGCAACTCATCAAGCAGAGTGCGATGCAGCTCAGCGCCACGGCCGCGGCGGCTTCCACGCGGTTGATGCCCCGACGACGAGGGCCGCGATGATGCCGCATGGGTCCAGCTCCTGGAATCGAGCGCGAAACGATGAATCAAACATACCGGCCCGGCAGCCAGCCGTCGTATTCCTTGACGAATTCCCAGAATTGCGGGGGTCGTCCGGCCTTGATCGGGTTCTTCCGAATATAGTCGCTGACGCGCACGAAGTCGTCCTGCCGAAAAAGAAACACTTTCCAACCGGGGCCGCCCCAAACCGGATGAGTGGGCGCCCGCCGGCCATCGGCGATCAACCGTTGGCGGCTGGCTTGCTGCAAATGATCGATCATGGCTTCGGCGCGGTCGCGATGCTTGCGGATGAGAGCGTGGACATGGTCCGGCATGATGGCACAAGCGTAGCAGGTGTACTTTCGCTCGGCGATGACTTGAGCGAAACTGTCGCCGAGGCGTTCGATTTCTTCATCATCGAAAGTAAGCAATGGATGCTTGAGAACTCCGCGCGCCTCCGCGTAGAAGCGTCGCAATTCGGCACTCGGCGGTTGAATCGGTTTGCGTCCGGGGTGCAATTCGCCTAATTCGGCGATGCGTTCCACCCGGATTTCCCTGGAGGAGCTGCCGCGCGGGTCGTTGGGGAGCCACCAACCGTAGGCGGTCCAGATCAGGTGAAAACCGGCGACCATGAGCGTTCTCCTGAAACGCGCGAAATGATGAGGTAATGTACCAACGCGCGAAACGATAAATCAAGAAATTGATTCATCGTTTCGCGCTCGCGGTCGCGGTTACTTGCTCAGCTTCTCGACCAGTTCCAGGATGTTCTTGCTGTCCTCGGCGGCGGCGACCTTGTCGTTCTTGTGGGCGATCTTGCCGCTCTTGTCGATGACGAAGGTCCAGCGCTGCGCCGTCGCGCCGCGCTCGATCTCGGTGTCCTTGCCGTCCACCTTGACCTTGGCCTTGGCGGCGCCGACCTTGACCGGCACGCCGAACTTCTTGGCGACTTCGCCCTTCTCGTCGGCCAGCAGCGTGAAGGGCAGCTTGTGCTCCTTCTTGAACAGCTCGTGGGTCTTGGCCGAATCGCCGCTGACGCCGACCACCAGCACGCCCTTGTCGGTCAGCTTCTGGAAGTCGTCGCGGAAGCCGCACGCCTGCTTGGTGCAGCCGCCGGTGAAGTCGGCCGGGTAGAAGTAGACGACGACGATCTTCTTGCCGACGTGATCGGCCGACTTCCAGGGCTTGCCCGATTCATCGACACTGTCGAACTCCGGCGCCTTGTCGCCCACTTTCGTCTCCTGGGCCTGCAGCCCGCCGAAGGTCAGGGCCAGTGCCGCAAAGCCGAAGGCCATGCGTGCCAGGACTTTCATGGTGTCGCTCCTTGGGGTGAAACGGTGCGCCCTTGGGGAACGCTCCCCCGGGTCGCGGTTCAACGGGTTGGTTGCTCAACGTGGTTATAGCGATTTCGGATACCCGACCAAGTCTTTTAACTCCGCCGTTGCGGGTTGGTCCCGGCGCCTCGCTTTCCCTGGACCGATGGAGTATATAGACGCCTGGCCGCACGCATCTATTGCAAGGAAACGACTGCCATGAAATCTCCCGCGCACCCGTCGCGCCGTCAGCTGCTGCATGGTGTGGCGGCGAGTATCCTGGTTTCCGGTGAACTAGCCGCCGCTCCAGACAAGGAGGCTTCCGCCATGAAAAAACGCCCAGCCGTGGCGGTCTTCGACGTGGTCGAAACCCTGTTCTCCCTGGAGCCTTTGGGCCAACGCCTGCAAGACGCCGGACTGCCGGCCCACGCCCTGGATGCCTGGTACACGCGCCTGATCCGCGACGGCATGGCCCTGGATGCCAGCGGGGTTTATCAGCCGTTTCGCGCCGTGGCCCGCGCTGCCCTGGAAGTGCTGTGCGCCGAGCACCACCTGAAACGAACGGACGAACAGCTCGACGGCATCCTGGCAGGTTTCGCCGAACTGCCGGCCTTTCCCGACGTGAAGCCGGCCTTTCAGCTGCTGCGCGACGCCAAGGTGCGCGTGGTCGCCCTGACCAATGGCAACGCCGAGCTGACCGCAAAACTACTACAACGCAACGGCCTGGCCGAACTGGTGGAGCGGGTAATCTCCATCGACGAGGTGAAGCACTGGAAGCCGCGCCGCGAAGTCTACCTGCACGCGGCCCAGGTGCTGAAGGTGAGGCCGGAGCAGCTGGCCATGACGGCCGTGCATATCTGGGACATTCACGGCGCGGCCCGCGCCGGCCTGACCACGGCCTGGGTCTCGCGCCGGGAAAAGCACATGAACCGGCTGCTGGGGCCGGCCGACGTCAGCGGGGCGGCCCTGGACGAAGCGGCGAAGAAGCTGCTGGCCCTGCCGGCGGCGTGAGTGGCAGAGCCACGGAGTCACTCTTTTCCCAAGATCAGGTTCACTGGCCAGCAACCGGGCGCATGCGCGCCAGGCTGACGGCAGTATCTCCGATCATCGTCAGCGGCACTCGTTGGTCGGCGCATTGTTCCGCGATGTCCATCAGTCGGTGAAAACCATCTGCTTTCACTTGCGGCGCAATCGTGCGGCAGCACGCCACGGCGAACAACCGTAGCTTTCGGTCGCTGGCCTTGCCTCGCAGGAACTCCAGCATTGGTGTCGGATCGCCGCACGCCAGCCATTCCGCTTCGGTCATGCTGCACCGGCTCGCTCGTCCGGGATCAGACGCCATTGCGGTGCGTTGCCTCGACGGCACGGCGAAAGTCTTCGAGCGTGGCGGCGTCGAGCGCGGCGTCCTGCCACTGGGCCAGCTGCCGGGGATCCTGACACGCTTCGATGACGGCAACCAGGTCGGCCGGCGGCTCGACGCGGAACTTCTTCCGCAGCAGCTGCACCAGCATGCCCGCCGCGCCTTCCACTTTGCCTTTGGCTTCGCCTTCGGCGAGCCCTTCGGTCTTACCTTCGGCCTTCCAGCGGTTGACGACTTGCGATTCGATCATGTTCCACCTCCGCAGGGCTTCGCTCCAGAGTTCAAATCGGCCCGCCGCTTCCGCGAACACCA
>JAGVLI010000164.1 GCA_020054355.1 Planctomycetales bacterium
CGCCTTGCGTCCGGATGGGAGCCGCGGCGCCGGCCTTCCGGCGCACGACGAGCGCGGGCATCGCCGCCACCAGTTCCGCCGGCGTCTGGTAGCGGTCTTCCGGCTTCTTGGCCAGCAGCTTCTTGACGATGGCCTCGACGTTGGCCGGCACGTCCGAGCGAAACTTGTACAGCGGCGGCGGCGCGTCGGTGTGGTGCTTGAGCAGGGTTTCGTTCAGATTCTCGCCGCGGAACGGCGGCTGGCCGGTCAGCAGGAAGAAGAAGGTACACCCCAGGCTGTAGAGGTCCGCCCGGCAGTCCACGCCCCGGGCGTTCATCGCTTGCTCCGGGGCCAGGTAGCCCGGCGTCCCGACGACCGCGCCGACGCGAGTCAAGCCCTTGTCCGGCTCGTCGGTCGGGCCTTGCAGCCGGGCCAGCCCCATGTCGAGAATCTTGACGATGCCCACCTGTTCGCCCGTACCCGTCGGCTTGGACAGCAGCAGGTTCGCCGGTTTGATGTCGCGGTGGATCAGGCCCTTCTCGTGGGCATGCTGCAAGCCCTGCGCCGCCTGGCGGATGTACTCGCAGGCTTCCGCCACCGGCAGCGGCCCGGATTCCTTGACCAGCCGGGACAGGTCGATGCCTTCGACGTACTCCATCGCGAAGAACAGCGTATCGCCGATCTGGCCGGCGTCGAAGGCCGCCACGATGTTGGGATGGACCATCTGCGCGGCAGCGCGAATTTCCTGGTAGAAGCGCTGCACCGCCATGCTGCTGGCCAGCTTGTCCTTGCGGATGAGCTTGAGGGCGACGACCCGGCCCATCGCCGTGTGCGCGGCGCGGAAGACCTGGCCCATGCCGCCCTCGCCGATGCAATCCAGCAGGCGGTACGAACCGAGCACCAGTTCCTTGCCGTGGCCTTGCAGGAGCTGCTTGGCCTGGTAGGCCGTCAGCCAGCCTTTCAGGATCAGTTCCTTGGCCAACGGCAGCCCGTCCGTCCCCTTGGCGAAAGGATGGCGCTGCGCTTCGTTCAGCTGGGCGGGCGTGAGCAACTGGCTGTCGCGCAGTTGTTGCAGGAAATCGCCGACCGTGTTGCTGACCATCGCACTTCCTCGCATGGGCTTCCTGAGAGTTAAACCCGCCTGCCCTGGCGGAAGTTCCGTTCCCGCGCGAATGAACCGCTTCGATTTATCGTTTCGCGCGGCCGTCTACTTCGCCACCCAGGTCACGGGCGTCGGCTGCAAGTCATCCGTGGGTCGGCCGCCGGCATCCTTGCGCCCGCTGCCCGCCAACCGGCTGCTGGCCCGCACGCTCATGTCGTGGTCGCAGAGGATTTGACAGCTGAGCCGCACGCCGGTCAACCCACGGGCGGCAAGCACTTTCTGTTCCGCTTCCGTCATCCGGTCGGGTTCGCCCGCCAGGAACTCGACCCGACAGGTGGTGCAGCGGGCATTGCCGCCGCAAGCGTGCAGCTGATCGATCTTGGCATCGTCCTCCAGGGCCAGGACGAGCCGCTTCCCGGCCGGTACGTCGAAGGTGCCGGCGTTCTCCACGGTGAGCTTGGGCATGATGATTCCTTGTGGCTGAAGGCGTTCGAGGCGATGGCAGTCCCGCTATTGTATGGCCCGACGCTTCCACGGCACGCGCAAACGCCGGCGGACCAAACCTCGTAGGGTCCGCTGTGCGGACCATTGAAGTCCCGACAACATCAAGGTTAGTGGTCCGCACAGCGGACCCTACGGGAGTTTGGTCCGATAGCTCCAAGTTATATAGCCAACTCGCCGCCGCCCGTGTTCAATAGCGGCGACGTGCTTCGCTCCGCGCCTCGTCGCCCAGTCGCCCACCGTCCACCTGGAGGATACCGTGAACGGCGCTCGCATCCGGCTGGCGTGCCTCTGGCTGTCGCAGACCGCCCGCGTGACGGCCGACAACTGTTTGCGCATGTTCGTCATCTTGCTGGCAGCGCGGGCCGTGCCGGGCGGCAGCGAAACCGCCTGGTATCAGGTGACGCCCTATTTCATCCTGCCGTTCATTCTCCTTGCGCCGATCAATGGCGCGCTGGCCAACGGCCTGCAGCGCCGCTGGGTGCTGGCCGGCGCTTCGGCCTGGTGTCTGTTCCTGACAGTGATCGTCCTCCTGGACCTGGACACCGCCCCGCAAACCGTCTCGGTCTGGTGCGCTGTCCTGTCGGCGAACATGCTGGGCGCTGCGGTCTACAGCCCGACGCGCTATGCGCTCCTGCCCGCCGCCGCCGAGGATGCCCGGCTGCCGTTGGCACGTGTCAATGGCTTGATTGAATTGGGAGGCGCGGCCGGGGTGGCGGGCGGCCTGCTGCTCGGCGTCGGCCTGTACGAGGTATCCTGGCCGGCGGGAAATCCTGCCGCCGTGGCCGTCATCTTGCTGCTGAACCTCGTGGCCGTGGTTGCAGCGCTGCCGGTGACTTTCCCGTCGGACGTGATCCGGCCGGAGCCGCCGCTCCGCGCCATGGCCGACTTCTTCCGAGACGCCGGCCGCATCTGGCAACAGCGCGCCGCTCGCGCCAGTTTGCTCGGCTTCATGGGCCTGGTCGCCGTCGGCACCGGCGCCATTCTCGCGTACACCGATGCCTTCGATCCGGCGAACGGCAAGACGCCCTTGATGGCAGCCCTGATCCTGGTCATGGTGGGGGCGGCGCTCGGCTCGTTCGTCGCCGGGTTGCAGGGCCATCCGTATCGCGCCATCGGCCTGATTCCGCTGGGCAGCATCGGTTTACTCGCTGCCCTGGTCTGGGCGCTGCTCGGCGCCGACCCCTTCTGGCCGAGCTTGTTGCTGGGCTTCATGGGCGGGTTGTTGAACGTGCCGTTGCGGGCGATCTATCAAGCAGCGGTGCCGGCGGATGCGCGCGGCAACGCGATGGCCGTCTCCAACACGGCGAATTACACCCTCATCGTCGTCCTGGCCGCCGCCATGGTTGCGCTGGTCCGTTTCGCCGGTCTGGAGCCGACGGGCCAGCTGGTGCTGCTGACAAGTGCGACCGCGCTGACCGTGCTCGGCCTAGTCTGGGTGCTGCGTCGGCCGGGGCTGGAGCAATTCATGGAAGTGCTGGTCTGGCCGGTCTATCGCTTCCGCGCGGCGGGACCGGGCCTGGACCGGGTGCCATTGACGGGTCCGGTGCTGGTGATCGCCAACCATACGGCGTACCTCGATCCGCTCTGGGTCGGCAAGGTGCTGCCGCGGCGCATCATTCCGATGATGACCAGCGTCTTTTACGACCTGCCCGTGATCCGTCAGTTGATGGTCTACGTGGTCGGCACCATTCGGGTGCAGGCGTCGGGCTATCGGCGGGAAGCGCCGGAACTGAAGGAAGCGATTGCCGCCCTGGACCGGGGCGAGTGCGTGGTGCTGTTCCCGGAAGGCCGGCTGCGGCAAGACCCCAAGCCATCGCTGCGCCGCTTCGGCCGGGGCGTCTGGCACATTCTCAACCAAAGGCCGCAAACGCCGGTGGTGGTGCTCTGGATCGAAGGCGGCTGGGGCAGCTTCTTTTCGTATCTCAACGGCCCGCCGATGAAAAACAAGCGCTTCGACTTCTGGCGGCACATCGCCATTGCCGTCAGCGAGTCGCAAGTGCTGGACGCCGAGACGCTGGCCGACCATCAGCGGACGCGAACCTACCTGAGGCGCGCGTGTCTGAAGGCGCGCGGCTACCTGGGGCTGGAAGTGCCGACGATGGCGGAGGAGAAGGACGAGGAAGAGAATGCAGCGGTTAGCGACGCCGTGGAGAAGCGCGCGTGAGGTGCTGCCGCTGGTGCGCGGACTCAAGGATGGGACGACAACCCGTGATCTGTCGCTGACGGCGATTGAGCCCCTTTAGTAGAATACAAATGACCGCAGCCTGACGGAAACGAGGATTGCCCTGAATCTCGACTTGCCGGAGACTTGAAGAGGGTGCAAATATGCTGATCAAATGGCTAACTTTTGATGGGTTAAGAGGGTTTCAGCATTTTGAGATGCCCAACCTAGGGCGGATCAATCTGATCGTCGGGACCAATAACTGTGGAAAGACAACGGTCCTGGAAGCAGTACAGATGCTCATCGCTGAGGGTGATGTATCGGCGATGTGGTCCGTGTTGACGAGACGTGGCGAGGAATTGTGGGACGAAGGTGACAGACGAGCGCGAAGTGCTGATGTCCGTCGGCTATTCAACGGCCACCAAATCGCACTGGGAAGTCGCTTTTCGATCCAAGGCTTGCTGGATGATACCAAGGCCGAATTTACCGCGAAAGTTAGAGAGTCATTGCAGGGGCAGAATCCAAACCAATCTCAGCTGTTTGAATTTGAAACAGAACGGGCACCTGTTGAAACAGAGCTTTTCATTCAGCCGGCGGCCTTGGCCTTAGAATGGAAAGGAAGGACGACCACAGAGGCCGCCTTTGAGCTGAATAGCAGAGGAGGGCTGACACTCGATTCTCTCAGGCGAGCCTCGTCGCCAGTGCGGAGCATTGAACGAAGTGTTACTCGCTTCATTACGGCTGCGGCGCTGTCCACTGAAACCGTTATTGAGTACTTTGAGGATATTGTCCTAACCCCCGAAGAGAATCTCGTGATTGAGGCACTAAGAATAATTGAACCTACCATTGAAAGACTGGCGTCGAGTGGCGGCGAGCGACTTCGGAGCGCAATTCGGCCAGGCGCGCGCGGCGGCATGCTGGTGCGCTGCACCGGCGTTCAGAATCGCATACCCATCGGCAGCATGGGCGACGGCATTTGGCGGATGCTGGGATTGGCGCTGTCATTAGTCCAAACGGAGAACGGAATTCTATTGATCGATGAGATTGATACTGGATTACATTACTCCGTAATGTCCGATATGTGGAAATTGGTGTACGCTACCGCGAAACGGCTGAATGTTCAAGTGTTTGCAACGACTCACAGCCGAGATTGTTATGAGAGTCTGGCAGTCATCTGTCGCAGTGAGGTATCCAATGACAGTGAAGTGACGATTCAGCGCCTCGAGCGCGGCAAGGCAAAAGCCATCCAGTACAGCGAGCAAGAAATTGTTGCTGCTGCCGAGCGAGGAATGGAGGTGCGCTGACAATGCCCAAGCCCAATCCCAAAAGGTTGCTCGTTGAAGGCGCGGAAGACAGGCGGGTGATCCCATTTTTCATGGAGAACTTCATTTCTTGGGGTGATACAAAATCCGCTTGGCCCGTTGAAATCGAATCGTTCAATGGCATCGAGGACATGCTGAAGCCCGGAGTTATCGAGGCCGAACTCAAGACTTCCGGACTGCGAGCGTTGGGCGTAATCGTGGACGCGAACGATCATCCTGCGCAACGATGGAGACGAATCAGGGAGCGCGCCATCGCGGCTGTCCCTGCTTTGCCCAATGATATTCCCGAAACAGGACTGGTTGCAATCAACACCGATGGACTGCGGTTTGGTGCTTGGCTCATGCCGGACAATCGATCTCGCGGAATGCTGGAGACGTTTCTGAGTTTGTTTATTCCGCCAGAGGGGCAGCTGCTGTGGACGTATGCCCAGGCCAAATGTGGTGAAGCAAAAAATCATGGTGCCAGTTACAAGGAGGTCCATGCCGACAAGGCAAGAATACATACTTGGCTCGCTTGGCAGGACGATCCTGGTCAATCGCTTCATCTTGCTGTGCTGGCTCGAACGTAATCGTTCACACCCTGGGATAGTTTTTTGAGCAGCAGGGACTTGCCGCGCAGCTGCACACTTCCGACAACGGCAGTATGACTTTGGAGATCACGGA
>JAGVLI010000955.1 GCA_020054355.1 Planctomycetales bacterium
GCCGCGGACCTCCTGGGCCGACAGCACGCCCAGCGCGCAGCGCCCCTGGCCGAAAAACTGCTGGCGGATCGCGTCAGCTTTCAACGCCTGACGGCCGGCGCGGGCGCTGACGTGCAAGCCACGCTGCGGCAAGCAGCCGGCGATCTGCACTATCAGGGCGTAGCCTTGCCCGCGCTACTGGCCAGCGGCGATCTCGACACGCTGGCAGCCGTGCTGGAAAACGCCAAGCTGCCCGATGCTACCCGGCTCGGAGCCCTCGAAGGGCTGGCACGACTGCGCACCCTGCCCGCCGAAGCCAGGCTGGCGAGCTTCGCCCAGGCGGAACCAAACGAGGAACTGAAGAAAGCGGCCTGGCGAGCGCTGCGGCGCTCGAAGCGGGCCAGGTTGGCTGCCAAAGATCGCTCGGTGACGACTGCATCATGAAGCGCGCCGCCAGCGGACCAGGTGCTGGACCTGCAGGATTATTGAGAGCGCACTTATGAGCGAAGACCTCCGCGAAGAACTGCCCGAACAGGCTTCCGCCACCGAGATGCAGCTGGCCTATGCCGGCCCCAGTCGGCTGGTGGGTGTGGAAGGCAGCGCAGCCCTGGCGCTCTATGGCAACCTGCGCCGCGCTCCAGTCAAGCTCGAGGCGCGGCTCCGACAACCGTTGCGGGTGCGCGAAGCCTTGTCGGTCCTGTATGCGGTCGTGGGCAGCGATTACCGCTATGTGCCCAAGGACCGCACCGCTTATCTCGCCTACCTGCGGATGAAGAAGGATGCTGCCGGACTGGGACTGTGGCAGGCCCAGCAGGCCTACTTCACCTGGCTGGTGCGCAACGATCCGCTGGCGTTCGTCATTCTCGATCCGCTGGTCTCGGTGTATCCCGATCAGCTGGCGTTCGAGGTCTTCATCAAGGACGAAAGCACGTATGGCAGGCTGGCGATTCAACTCAGCGCACTCGACGTGAGCGAACCGCCCCAGTGCGGCACCACCAATATCGACTTCAGCCAGTCGCTATTCGACGGCATCCAGCAACTGCGCAGTTACCGGGAAACCCGGCTGAGCATCGGCAGGGATGCAGTGAAGGTGACGACCGAAGCGGTCGGCGAAGTGCTGGAGAAAAAGATCCGCGTGCCCGATTCCTGGCTGCGGGGCTTTCTGCAGGTGCAATCGGCGGCGACGCTGCCCCGCGAATCCTGTCAGCTCGCGCCAATGGACCTCTACAACCTGCTGCTGCACCTCCGCATGCACGGCGACCGCAAGGGCAAGCGGCGCGGCCTGCGCATCGAACTGGTGCCGGGCGAGTTTCCCCGGCTGGTGCTGGAACCGTGGGAAGTGGTGCTGCGGTCGGAAGCGGCCAAGTACACCGGCAAGACTGCGCGGGTGGTGCGCGTCTGGGGCCGGCGGCGGTTGCTGCTGCTCCGCCGGCTGCTGCCGTTCGTGGAGCAGGTCGAAGTCCACCTCCTCGGTTCGGGGTTGCCCTGCTTCTGGGTGCTCCGCGCCGGCGCGATGACCTTGACCCTCGGCTTGACGGGCTTTACCGCGGCGAACTGGTCGCAGGCGGTCAGCTTCGATCTGCTCTTGCCGCGCAAGACGCAGGGCAGCGCTGCGCTCGAAACCGTCCTCGGCAAGCTCGGCGCCATCTGGAAAGCGAGCACTGCCGAGCTGGCGCAGGCGACCGGGCTGAAGGGCGCCATCCTGCTCGAAGCCTTGCAGCTCGGCTGCCAGCAAGGCCGGTTGATGTACGACCTGGCCGAAGACGTCTACCGCCTCCGGCCCGTCAGCGAAGAGCCGCTCGATCTGCGGAAGCTCGAATATCGCAACCAGCGCGAGAAGACTGCCCACGACCTGCTGGTGCGGCGCGGTGCCGTGAAGCTCGTCACCGAGCACCGCATCGCCGGCAGCGGCCTGGAGCTGACCGGCAAGGTGAGCGTAACGGAAGACAAGCGCGAATACCGCCCGCAACTGCTGCTCGCCGACGAAGGCCAGGTCAGCAAGGCGGAATGCACCTGCCCGCTGTTTCGCAAGCAAGGGCTGAAAGCAGGTCCGTGCGTCCACTTGATCGCTTTGCGGCTGGCGTATGCGGAAGAGGAACGCAAGCGCCGGCAAAGCGGCGAACCCCGGCAGACCATCACCGTGGAAACGCGCAGCTACAGCAAACGCGCCGGCGACATCGAGGACGTGGTCCAGGTGACGTTGAACCGGCAGCGACTGAAAGTGCGCTGGGGCAAGACCGGCCAGCCGATGCGCTTGCAGACCTTGCAATTCAACACGCTGGACGAGGCCCGGACGGCCTATTTTGCCCGCATCGACGAGCTGGATGCGCGCGGCTACCTGGATGCCACCACGGGCTGAATGGCTGGAAGCGACCGTTGTCAGCGCTGCACGCCGCGACCTGTTGCTGGTGAACCTGGGATCGAGTTGGCTCGAACGCCCTTTGAACTGGAAAGCCCATGTCCCGCATGACTGATCCAATCGCACTCTGGCGCAACATCGTACAGGCCGGCGGCCGGCAGGCGTATATCGCCGGACAGCTCGAACAGCGTGGCTTCCTGGTCGCGCGGCGCGAAACCGATGGCATGTCGGATCGCGAGCTGGCCCAGTACAAGCAATCGCTCAAGGCAGAGGCGGAAGAGCGCCGAAAGCTGAAGCGCGAAGCCTGGCAGGCTTATCGGGCGAATCACCTCGTCCACCTGGGCGAGGGAGTTTACTGGCAAGACGAGGCTCGCAAGGACAAGTGGGATTTGCCGCACGCCGAGGAGCGAGCGGCGGAGAACGAACTGCCCGCGCTCGATTCCCCGCAGCAGCTGGCGGAGGCGCTGAGCCTGACGATCTCGCAGCTGCGCTGGCTGGTTTACCACCGCGAGGCAGCCACGCGGATTCACTACCACCGATTCACCATTCCCAAGAAGGATGGCACCGAACGGCCGATCTGGGCGCCGTGCAAGAAGCTGAAAGCAGTGCAGCGCTGGGTGCTGCGCAATATCGTCGAGAAGCTGGTGGTGCATGGCGCAGCGCACGGTTTCACGGCTGGCTGCTCGGTGCTGTCGAATGCCCGGCGGCACACGGCTGCCCGGCTGGTGGTCAAGCTGGATATTCGCGGCTTCTTCCCCACGGTCACGCTGCCCCGCGTGCGCGGGATCTTTCGACGCGCGGGCTATCGCGAGCAGATTGCCACGCTGCTGGCCCTGCTCTGCACGGAAGCGCCGCGCGAGATCGTCGAGCAAGACGGCAAGACCTACTACATCGCCCTGGGGCCGCGCTGCTTGCCTCAGGGAGCGCCGACCAGCCCGGCGCTGACGAATGTGCTCTGCCTGCGGCTCGATCAACGCCTGACGGGCCTGGCCCACAAGCTCGGCTGGCGTTACACCCGCTACGCCGACGACATGACCTTCAGCCTGCCCGAAGGTCATGCAGGAGCCCCGCGGCTGGGCACGCTGCTCGGCATCGTCAAGCGGATCGTGGAAGCGGAAGGCTTTCAGCTGCATCCGGCGAAGACGCATGTCGCTCGCGCCAGCAGCAGGCAACAGGTGACGGGCCTGGTGGTGAATGGCGACGGGAAGCCGCGCGTCTCGCGCCAGCTGCGGCGCGAGTTACGCGCCGCGGTGCATCGCTTGCAGCACGGTAAGCCGCTCAAGGAAGGCGAGACCCTGGCCCGGCTGACGGGCTATGCAGCGTACTTGCACATGAGCGATCCGCAGCGCGGGGCGGAGTTGCTGGCAGCGCTGCACGCCGCCGCGCCGCAGGCTCGTTAGCGTCCTTTCGCTTTCGGCGGCCCTTCGCTTTGCAGCCGGGCGAACAGGTTACGGACTTCCTGGTCGGTCAGCGGGTCGACGATCTTTTCAGGCATCAGGGACGGGGCCACGGCCATCAGCTTGTCGATGTTGTTCTTGGCAACCGCCGTGCGTTCGTTCTTGGCATCGAGGATGGTCAGGGCCTGGGCATAGTCCTCGACGATGAGCCCGGTGGTGATCCTGCCATCCTTCGCGATGACGTTGTGCGCCATGAATTTCGGCCGGATGAACGCGCTCGGATCGACCGCCTTCACCAACAGCGCCTCCAGGTTCTTGCGGTCGATGCCCGTCAGTTCTGGCCTTCGTGTGTGTCGCTTTGGCAGGGCCGACGGTTTCTCGCTTAGGCGGTTTCAGTTAATTACTTCGTCCAGGCTCGGCGGCGGTATGTCGATGAACCACCGGCCCAGTCCCGGTAAGCGTTCCAGGTACTGTTCCAA
>JAGVLI010000171.1 GCA_020054355.1 Planctomycetales bacterium
CTCGACGACCGCTGGTTCCTGGAGAACGACACGAAGAAGGCGGAAAAGGCGGAGAAGCAAGAAAAGTAACATGTGCTAAACCGCAAGCGGCGCACACTGGTTGGAGGGCTGTTGGATGTCCGAACCCGTCATCGACCTGCGCAGCGACACCGTCACTCGGCCGACAGTCGCCATGCGCGCGGCCATGAACCAAGCCGAGGTGGGCGACGACGTGTTCGGCGAAGACCCGACCGTGAACCGCCTGGAGGAGCGCGTGGCGCGCACGCTGGGCAAGGAAGCGGCCTTGTTCGTACCCTCCGGCACCATGTCGAACCAGATCGGCATCAAGACGCATACGGTGCCGGGCGATGAGCTGCTGTGCGAGGCGTCCTGCCATATCTACCTGTACGAGGTCGGCGGGGCGGCCGTGCTGTCCGGCGTCACTTGCCGGACCTTCGAGGGCAAGCACGGCATCCTCGACGTCAGCCAGCTCGAAGGCTGCGTTCGGCCGGTCAACGACCATCTGGTGCGGACGCGGTTGGTCTGCCTGGAAAACACGCACAATCGCGGCGGCGGGCGGGTCTATCCGCTGGAGAAAATCCAGGCCATCAGCAGCTGGGCACGTCGCAACAACCTCATCATGCACCTGGACGGCGCCCGCCTGTGGAATGCCATCGTGGCAACGGGCATCCCCGCCGAGACCTGGGCGAAATGTTTCGACACGGTCTCCGTCTGCTTCAGCAAGGGACTGGGCGCGCCCGTCGGCAGCGCTCTGTGCGGGCCGAAGGAATTCATTACCCGCGCCCGCAAGGTGCGCAAGCTGTTCGGCGGCGGCATGCGGCAAGCGGGGATCATCGCGGCCGG
This sequence comes from Planctomycetales bacterium, assembly GCA_020054355.1. Lineage (GTDB taxonomy): Bacteria > Planctomycetota > Planctomycetia > Gemmatales > Gemmataceae > JAGVLI01. The sequence goes on from JAGVLI010000171.1 coordinate 844, forward strand.
CGCGCTGTTTGCCCTGGAAAACCATGTCGAACGGCTGGCCGAAGACCATCGCCATATCAAGGTCATCGCGCAGGCCGTGGCCGATACGCCGGGACTGCGTCTCGATCCGGCCGACCCGGAAACCAACATTCTCTTCTTCCATATCGATCCGGAGCTGGGCACGTCGAAAGACGTGGCTGCCTCCTTGAAGCAGCGCGGCGTGCGCGTGCATCCAACCGCGCCGCAGACGATTCGCATCTGCACGCACCTGGACGTATCGGCAGCGCAGGCCGAGCGCGCGGCAGAGACGATCCAATCGCTGAGCCGCCAGCCGCTGGCGACCGCCCGCTGATGCGCCGCGGACGACCGATGGGAACCGTGCCCTAACGTCAGCGCAAAAGTCAGGGACAACATATCCTGCGACGGTTCGCGCGAGCGAAATTCCACTTCGGCATGAAAAAGCGTCTCCATGCCCAATTTCGCCACTGCGGGCATGGCCGACGTGCAATCCTCAATCAACTCGCCGTCCAGTCGGTGCATTATTCCACATGACCCCGTTGCAAAACTGAACACTCGGTAGTCACCGGAATGCGGCGAAAAAGGACTGCCCCTGCCTGCTCGAGATATCCTGTTTCTGAAATCTTTTAATTTCAATAACTTACGGACAATCATGCGACTGCGCCGCATTGGCCGCGCAAGTTTGGCATCCTGGTTGCATTATCAAGACGGCGTGAGGCCTGGTAGCGAGTCCCAGGCTTCACATGCAAGGATCTACCTTCCTTACACCCTCCTGTACATGGCACGGGGTCAGACTGAATGCGAGTCTCAGTCCAGCCCCGTGCCGTCACCTCCCCCAGCAAATCAAACGGCAACTCGGTCCTGAAACTGGCCCGGCCAAGAACGGCCGGGCTGGGGTCTTTTCACATACCACGCCGTTGTGGAGCTTTCGCCAGCTGTCGCTCCGCGCGGGTGGCGGGGTTTTTTTCGTGGCGTCCCTCGAATCGAGGTATGATGCTGAAAGCTTGCCTGTAGTTGCCGGTGGTGCGGCGGATCAGGCCAGTCGCTGTTCGGCGAGACCCCGTCCTCGGCAGGGAGCCGTTCTCATGGCAGCGCCTGCAAGCGTCCCCGATTTTCTGGCCCTGCTCCGCCAAAGCAAGCTCCTGGAGGAGCAGGCGCTGGAAGGCCAGCTCCAGCAGCTCCGGGAGGCAGGCGCCTTGCCCCAGCGCCCGGACGACCTGGCGAAGCTCTGGATCGAACAAGGCATCCTGACTCCGTTTCAGGCGGACGGTTTGCTTCAGGGTCGGTGGCGCGGCTTTTTCGTGGGGCCGTACCGCGTGCTGGAGCAGATCGGCGCCGGCGGCATGGGCTGCGTGTACTTGTGCGAGCAGGAGTCGCCGCGCCGCCGGGTCGCCGTCAAGGTGCTGCCCCTGGCCAAGGCGCTCAATCCCGCCGCGCTGGAGCGCTTCTACCGGGAAGCCAAGGCCACCGGCATCCTGGACCATCCCAACCTGATCCGGGCCAACGACGTTGGCCAGGACCGGGAGATTCACTGGTTGGCCCTGGAGTACGTGGACGGCGCCAGCCTGGGGGAGATCGTCCGCCGGCATGGGCCGCTCAGTCTGCCGCGTGCCGCCCACTATTTGCGCCAGGCGGCCGCCGGCTTGCAGCACGCTTTCGAGGTCGGCCTGGTCCACCGCGACATCAAGCCGAGCAATTTGATGCTGGACCGCGGCGGCACCGTGAAGTTGCTCGACTTGGGTTTGGCGCGGTTCTTCGACGACCAGAACGACAACCTGACGCGGAAGTACGGGGAAGGCGCGCTGGGCACCGCCGATTACATCTCTCCGGAACAGGCCGACGACAGCCATACCGTGGACATCCGCGCCGATATTTACAGCCTGGGGGCCACGGGCTACTTCCTGCTCACGGGGCGGCCGCCGTTCGACGAAGGGACGCTCACGCAAAAGGTCGTCTGGCACCAGATCCGCGATCCCAAGCCGATCCGCGACACGCGCCCGGACTTGCCGGCGGAGTTCGTGGCGGTGGTCGAGAAAATGATGGCCAAGGGCCGTGCCGACCGCTTCCAGACACCTGCCGAGGTGGTCGCGGCCCTGGCAGCCTGGACCCAGGCGCCCATTCCGCCGCCGGGGGATCACGAGATGCCGCGACTTGCCCAACTCGGCGACGCCGGCAAGCCGACCACCAGTGGCACGTGCGAAATCACGCCGACCGCGGCGCCAGCTGGCGAAAAGGCTCCCGTGGTGCCAGCACCCAGCCGGTCGATCGGCACGCTCGCCGTTGCCATCGGCCTGCTGCTGGCTGGTCTCCTCGCCGTGGTCGGCTGGCTGGTGCTGTTTCGCAGCCGCTAAATAGTCGCAAAAAATCATCGGGAGCGGACAGAATTGCAATCCTGGTTGAAAATTGGCTTTTGCACGAAAGCTTAGCTAAGCTTGAGCGACTGCTGGTCGGCCTGCCGCCCCAACCCAGGAATCGTCATGCCCCGTCACTGGCTGAACAACCTCTTCCCATTCCTGCCTGTGCGCGCCGGCAAGCGGATTGGCGCTCGGAAGTCGCCGCCGAGCTTCCGCTGGCACCGTCCGTGCGTCGAATGTCTCGAAGGCCGGCTCGTCCCCGCCACCTGGACCGGAGCGGGCGGGAACAACCTCTGGAGCAACGCGGCGAACTGGGACGCCGGGGTGCCCAACGCCGCTGGCGAAACGGCCGTCTTTGCCAACACCGATGTAGGGGCGGTCGAAGTCGATGGCAATTTCACCATCGACTCGCTCTCCTTCACCAATACCGCCGGCAGCTGGTCGCTGAACTTCGTGGCCGGCGGTTCCCTGACCATCGCCAATGGCGGCACGCTGAACCAGCTGGGTGCCGGCACGAATCAGATTGCCGCCCGGCTCATCGCCACTGGCTTGAACGCCACGATCTCGGCCGGCTCCCTGGAATTATCCAATACGACTGTTGGCGAACTGAACAGCGTCGACGGCACCAGTGTCTTTCACATCTCCGGGGGCCGACTGATCGGCACGGCGGACAGCACCGGCGGCAATCAGCGCAATCCGCTGGGCACGGCCACCGTGCAGTTCGACACCGCGCCCGGCGGAGTCTTCGAGGTCCGGGCCAAGGGCATGGCTGGCTTTTTGAATTTTCTCAACCCGATCAATGTCTTGCAGTCCGGGACTATCGAACAAGCCGGCAGCTCTCCCAGCGGCGATTTCGACCTGAACCGCAACATGCAGATTGCGGCCGGTCAGACGCTGACCTTCAACTCGACCTCCACGCAGGCCGCACTGCACGTTCATGCCTTCATCAGCGGGGCGGGGAATATCATCAAGACGGGGCCGGGCATCCTGCACCTCGACCGGGCCAACACTTACACTGGCGCCACGACGATTCAGCAAGGCACGATCAACGCCGTCGGCATTAATCCGCTTGGCACGGCGGCTGGCGGCACGAGCGTCGCGGCTGGTGCGACTCTGAACTTGCTGACCAACCCGACAGCCGCATTGCCTGACGACATTGCCCTTGCGGGAACCATTACGGGCCGGGCGGGACCCACGACCATCGGCGCGTTGACCAGCAGCGGCGGGCATGTCAATCCGGCCGGAACCGCCACGGTCATCTTGAATGTGACAGGCGACCTCAGCCTCGATGCCGCCAGCACCCTGACCGTCGATCTCCAGGGCGACACGCCGGGCACGAACTACGACCAGCTGAATGTCACCGGAACGGTGGATCTGGGCGGTTCACTCGATGTGCGGCTGGGCAGTTCATACGCGGCGGGGCCGTTCACCATCGTCAACAACGACGGTTCCGACGCAGTGAGCGGCACATTCGCCGGACTGGCGGAAGGGGCCTCGTTCGTCGTCGGCGGCCGTGCGTTCCAGATCACCTATCGAGGTGGCGACGGCAACGACGTGGTGCTGATCGCTTCGCCCGCCGAACCGCTGGTCATCCGCGGCGTGCAGCGCGGCAGCGTCAGCATGGGAGGCAGCACGACGCAGGTGGTCACGCTGGCGACGGCGGTCGATCCCACGCGCGCCTTCGCGATCGCCAGCTTCCGGGACAACGATTCCAGCCCCGACTTGCTGCCAACCGTGGAGCTGACCGGCAACGGCACGACCCTGACCATCACGCGGTCGCCGACCGCCAGCGCGGAAGTCGTGGAATGGCAAGTGGTGGAGTTCGTCAGCGGCGTCCGGGTGCAGCGCGGCCTGACGACACTCTCCGGCACGGACCTCAGCCGGACCGTGGCGCTCGGCCAGGTAAACCTGAGCAAGGCGTTCGTCCTGACCTCGGTGCGCAGCGACATCGACCCCGCCATCGACCGCGTCAATGACGAACGCTGGACCGTGATGGCCCAGCTGACCGCGCCGGACAACCTGTTACTGTCGCGCTTCGGTCTCCGTCCGGCCAAGGGCGTTCTTGACGGTCATGGTGTAATCCTCCGCAAAGGAGGTGACTACCATGTCCACCCACCAACAGCGCGAC
>JAGVLI010000115.1 GCA_020054355.1 Planctomycetales bacterium
CCAGCACCAGCGGGCCATGCCGCGACACCAACGCGGCAAAGGCGGCTTCGTCCTGCTGGTCGAGGAATTGCCGCAGGAGCTGGCCATCCGGCGCATCGGCAGCCGACCCGCCGATCAGCCGGCGGAGATGCTGCAACAGGCTGCCGAGCTGTCCCTGGGCCATCTGGCTGGTTTCCCGAACGCGGTTCCTTTATTCTATTAGTGCAGCAGGCGCGATGATCGAATACAACAATTCGGGAAATCCGTCATGAAACACGTCATCCAGATTGCCCCCGAGGACGATGTCCGGCCCTGGGGTATCCTGGTCCGCCATTCGCCCGGCATCGCCCTGCCGAATCGCATCGTGATCGTGTCGGATGAGGCGGTCAAGACGCTGCGCGAGGCGGGTGTGCGCTTCGACGAACTGGCTGCGCCAGCAGTCCAGGAATAGTGGTGACTTCAGTTCTTGAGAAGTTCAGCGAGAGCTTGGTAGGCCGCCTGACGAAATGCCGATCGGGATGAGTCAACTAGATGGTGACGAAATGAGCGTATGACTATCCGCAATCCTCGATAGTGGTTTCCACTTACCTCCCGTTCTATCAGGCAATCGCGGATACCGTCGACGCAACCGGTCCAATAGGCCGGTTCAGGCCACGGATCCTCGCAGCGGTCCTCAATGACTACCGCAGTTCCCAGCAACGGTTCGAGCCGCAACTTCACCTGAGCGAAATAGCCGCGCGGTCCAGCTTGTCGGGCAACTCTGCCGGTTGCTTCCCGAACGCCGGGAAACGAGCAGTGTCGCAGGGGAACTGGTCTGGTCCAGATTGCACGCACGCCAAGTTTCGCAACCCATCGAACATCCAGTTTCTCACGGAGGGCATTGAACCGCGCTCGCGCGGCCAGTTCTTCGGCCAGAGAACCACCCGGCCAGGCCAGCCGGCATTCGAGTCGAAGGAATTCCGATTCCTGGGCTTGGCCTCGTTCCTCCAACCAATCGGCGTAAATCAGACGCGGCGTGTCGTCATCGGGCTGATCGAGGATTGCTTGCAGGAATGGAATATCATGCGTCAAACTGAGCTCAGCTGGCATGGAATTGTCACTCCCTGCATTTTCGTCAACGGGTCGAAATATCGGCCCAACTCATCGTTGTGGATAGACGGTTGCTTCCAGCCGATGGTTCGCGCCGCCACGCTTAATGGAATACCAACGTCAGCGGACAGGTTCACGGACGGAATACACCGAAATCTTGCGCAGCGGATTGCCCAGGCAAACCGTTGCCTTCGATTGACGGGCGTGAATAATTTTGACTATTATTGCATAGCCCATCTCAAGTCGCCGCGCCGGCTCAACGCTGTTCGACGCGGCTGGTCTGTCCCCGCATTCGGAGAGCAACTTCATGGAACCCGCCGACCTCGAACTCTTCACCACCAAGCAACTCGTCGATGAGCTGATGCGCCGCAAGACCTTCCTGGGAGTGGTCGTCCACTCCGAGACGGAATACAAGCGCGACGTCTGGGGCCCCAACCGCGTCTTTCAAGTCCACTTCAACGAAAACCTGACCAGCGAAACCGCCGGCCGACTGCTGGACACCATCGCCGAATCCCTGGATCGGCCAGTTTCCTGACGGCAACCCCGCTGCAAACAAAAAGCCGGCCGGAAGCGCTTGCGCGCTTCCGGCCGGTTTGATGGCGCGGACGTCCGTTTAGCGATTACGCCCACGGTTCTTCTTGTCGTTGACGTTCACGTCGCCTTGCTTCTCGATCTTGACCTGCTCCTTGCGCACGGTGCCGGAAACCTGCTCGGTGCCCTGGACCGTTTGCTTGCCGATCGTGACCTCCTCCTTCACGACCGGCCGCTTCTCGACGTGGACTTCCTCTTCCTTCACCGGAATACGGATTTCCTGACCAGCCTGAACTGGGCCGCTGGCCGGCTGACCGGTCGCCGGCCGGCGTTCGATGACGACTTCCTCGCGCTGCACCGGCACGTCCAGGGTCTGGTGTTCCGTGACGATTTCCTTGCGCACGTGAACTTCGCCCTTGTTGACCTTTTCCTTGCGGGCGCGGAGTTCCTCTTCCTGCAATTGTAACTTATGTTGCTCATCCGCGGCAGCGGTGATCGGCGTTTGATAGGCGCCCTTGGCGGTCGGCGAGCAGGATGCGGAACCGCAGCTGGCCGCCAGCGACTCGCGTTCCGCGTAGGAATAGCTGCCATGCCGCCGCAGGATACCCGCCGCCACGGCATAGCGGTCGCCGGCCCGCACCGTGACCACGGTTCGGCCTGCCTGGACTTCTTTCTCGTAATACTCGGCTTCCTCCTCGGAAATGCCGAAGCCGACCAGGATGCCCACCAAGCCGCCGATCACGGCGCCGCCGGCGGCATTCGCCAGGATCACGGCCAGCGCCGCGAACGCCGTCACCATGACCGCGCGGAACCGGTGCCGGCCGGTTGACGCCGAGGCGACATCCTGGAGCGTCACCACGTCGCGGATGCTGACCAACTGCTCCCGGTCGATCCGTGAAATCGCCGACCGCACCGCGGGCGTCAAGTCCCCGGCGTCGCCGGCCTTCGCGCGCACCATCAGGATCATGTCGTCCGTCAGGTCCTGCGCCATCGGTATGTAGAGCTGCACGAAGTCGCTGCTCTCGTCCGGCCGTGCCTTTACTTGTTTCGCCACGCCGACGATCTCGGCCACCACGGGCGCGTCCTGGGAGCCAGCGGGCCGGTACGCCACCCGCAACCCGATTGGCGACCGGCCGCCGAGGCTGCGCGCGAAGCCTTCGTTGACGATGCAGACCAGGGGCTTGTCGCGCACGTCGCGATTGTCGAAGGCACGCCCGGCCACGATGGGCAGATCGAGTGTCGAGAAGTAGTCCGCGCTCACGATCTGGAAGTTCGTGATGGGTTTCTGCGCTTCGGCAAGCGGCGCATCACCGGCGATCTCGTACGTGAATGGATATTCTCCGAAGATCGAGGCGCCGAGCGGCAGGCCGCTCGACCAACCGGCAGCCTGCACGCCGGGAACGGCCTCCACCTCGGCTTCGACCTGATCGAAGAATTGCTGCAGGGTCTCCGGCGTCGGGTAGCTGGATCCCAGCGGATCAACCAGCATGGTCAACACGCTCTCAGCGCGATAACCGCGATCGTAGGATTCGACGGCCACCAGCGTCCGCAGCAACAGGCCAGCCCCGAACAGGAGCAGCACCGCGGTCGCGACTTCGCCGGTCACCAGCAGGTTGCGCAGGCGTCCACCACCGCC
>JAGVLI010000020.1 GCA_020054355.1 Planctomycetales bacterium
CTGACCGAACCGCACGAAACGCTGATCGTCTACGACTTTCCCGAGGACAGCACGCTGCCGGCCGTCGCTGCGCTCGAGCCGCCGTGCCCGACCGTGCGCCTGGTCCACAACACGCTCGGCAAGGGCGTGCTGAATGCCTTGAAAGCGGGCTTCCAGGCCAGCCAGGGCGACGTGATCGTGGTGATGATGGCCGACCGTTCCGACGAACCGAAGGACGTGGCGGAGATGGCCCGGCTGGTGCGCGGCGGCGCGGACGTCGTGGCGGGTTCGCGTTACGTGAAAGGCGGCGGGCAGCTGGGTGGACCGCGCTTCAAGCGGTTTCTCTCCTGGTTGGCGGGCGTTTCCTTGCACTGGCTGGCGGGGCTGCCGATCCACGACGCCACCAACAACTTTCGCGCCTACAGCCGGCGGGCGATCGAGCTGCCCGTCGAGGGGAAGGCGAGCTTCGCGCTGGCCCTGGAATTGACGCTGAAAGCCCACTGGAACGGCTGGCGGGTGGCGGAAGTGCCGACCACCTGGCACGACCGCGCCGCCGGGCAGTCGCGCTTCAAGTTGTTCGCCTGGCTGCCGCACTATCTGCACTGGTATCTGCAAGCGCTGCGCCGCGCCTGGTTCGGCCCGCGACGGACTCCGTCACCATGACACCGACCACTGCTTCCGGTTCGCGACGCTTCGGAGAAGCGTTGAATCGCTCCACGCTTCTCCGAAGCGTCGCGAATCAAACGTGCGAATGAACGAAGACCACGTGATTCGATCGTTGAGTCATCGTCGCCATGCCCGAACTGCCCGACGTCATCGTCTATCTCGAAGCGCTGCAGAAGCGCATCGTCGGCCAGCCCCTGGAGCGCATCCGACTTGTCAGCCCATTCCTGCTGCGCAGCGTCGAGCCGCCCCTGGAAGCGATCACCGGGCAGCCGGTCCTGGGGCTGCGCCGCCTGGGCAAGCGCCTGGTCTGGGAGTTTCCCGAAGACCGCTTCCTGGTGCTGCACCTGATGATCGCCGGCCGGCTGCACTGGAAGGAGCGCGGCGTCAAGGTGCCCGGCAAGATCGGCCTGGCCGCCTTCGACTTCCCGAATGGCACCCTGACGCTGACCGAAGCCGGCACGAAGAAGCGAGCCGCGCTGCATCTCGTGCAGGGCCATGACGCCCTGGACGCCCATAATCCCGGCGGTCTGGAAGTCCTCGACGCGGACGCCGCCGGCTTTCGCGCCGCCCTGCAACGCGAGAATCATACCCTGAAGCGCGCCCTGACCGATCCCCGCCTGTTCTCGGGCATCGGCAACGCCTTTTCCGACGAAATCCTGCATCGTTCGCGCCTGTCGCCATTGACCTGGACGCAGCGCCTGACCGAAGCCGAGGTGGATCAACTCTTCGTCGCGACCCAAACGACATTGCGCGCTTGGACGGAGCGACTGCGCCACGAAACGGGTGACGACTTCCCCGAAAAAGTGACCGCGTTTCGCGCCGGCATGGCGGTCCACGGCCGCTTCGGACAACCCTGTCCGGACTGCGGGACCGCGGTTCAGCGGATCATCTACGCGGAGAACGAGACGAACTATTGCCCCCGCTGCCAAACGGCGGGCCAGGTGCTGGCCGACCGCTCGCTGTCGCGTCTGCTCAAGGACGACTGGCCGCGTACGCTGGAAGAGCTGGAGGAAAGCGTGCTGGGGAAGCGGAAGCCGGGGTGACTAATTCGATTTCTAAACGCTGCCAGGCAGCGAATAGGTCAACAGCAGCCGATCGGCGACGACTTCGTTTTCGAGAGTCTGCCCCGCCATCTGGAAGCGGCGCAGCATGGAGCGACCGCAATTGACCGTGGCCTCCGTCTCGAACAGGCCGTCGGGAATCGAGACGTTGCAGATCTTGTCCCCCGACCGCTTGGTGCCGTCAATCGACAGGACCACGCGGACGCCCCTGGCCTTGCAGCGCTCGATGACCTCGAACAAGGTGGCGAGACTGAAGGCTTGCGCTCCGTAGAGAATGGACTGAGAGTCGAGATAGGGCGGGTCGCAGTAGATCAAGTCTCCCGACTGCGCACGGGCCATGACCTCGGCGAAGCCGGCGTGGACAAACTCGGTGAAACGGCAGCGACGGCGCCATTCATCGACTCGCTTGGCGAAGGAAGCCGGCTGGATGGGCTGATGCACTCCGCACGGGGTAGACATGTACCCATCCGCCTTGCGGAACCGGACCACCCCGCCGTAGCACGCCCGGCACAGGAAGAGGAGGTCCGGGCCATTGGGGCTGGCGTTGAAAGCGGTTCGCACCTGTTCGTAGACAGCCTGTTTCGCCGCCGACTTCAGTCGCGCCCAGCGTTCGGCGTACCAACGTTTGAGGTGTTCGGGGTTCCGCCGCAGTTCCTGCCAGATTTCCATCAACGGCTTGAAGAGATCCGACCCAACGGCTGCCTTCGGGGCGAGCGTGGCCAGGACCGCTCCGCTACCCAGGAAGGGTTCGTAATAAGTCCCGAACTGCGCGGGGAAATAAGAGATGATCTCGTGAGCGAATCGCTGCTTATTGCCAATCCATTTCAAGAGTTGCACCTTGAATGGCGCGACTGCTTGCCCGCACATTTCAGCGAAAAGGTACATGCGAAGCGCCGCCCTTTCTAATCATTCGTTCAGATAACGATAAGAGTGAACAAAGAATATCCGAATTTGGGATGCTAAATCAACGCTATTTCATTGATCGCATGGAGAAGAGCATCTTCACCCCAGATCAAGAAGCTTTGCAGCAGGTACTTCGGCAGTTGCGGTTGGGTGCTGGGCTGCGCCAAGAAGACCTGGCTGGCCGACTCAGGGAGCCTCAATCGTTCGTTTCCAAGTACGAATCCGGAGAGCGACGGCTTGACTTGATTGAACTTCGGCAAGTTTGCCGCGCGGTCGGGGTGACGCTGCTCGAACTGGTGAGCCGCTTCGAGGAGCAACTGCGACTATGCAACCCGACCCCCGCTTCGTCGGACTGCCCAAGTCCTTCTGGGCCAATATCAGAACCATAAGCCAGGAGGTTGGCTACACCGTCAGACCGAAACGGCAAGCCGGCGTGAAAGGCCAGGCGGGTCCAATCAAGGTGCCGACGTTGGCCGAGATCGCGGCGGCCTTGGAAACCATTCATCTGACTTCGCGACATCTCGTCGGCACAGACGGACAAGCGACGGACCTGGGCAAGCAGGTCATCGGGTACTTCGACTACCGTGCGGACATCCTGAATCGAACCGTCGAGCCGCTACTAATGAACGCAGAGCAAGCGCGAACGCTTTACGAGCGGCTCCACGGGAAAGTCAAAACGGCCGCGATCGTGCCGATGAACAAGCAAAGCGGTGAAATGAAGAAGCCCGCCTACTTCACGGGCATCATCAACATGCTGATTGCCGCCAATATCGGCAAACTGCCGTGCAATTTCAACCCTCAAGAACTGACGACGGTCACGAGGAACAAGGAACCGTTTCGGACCCTGGCCCGACGGATCGACGGAGCATTTCCCGGTCCAGTGGACCCCATCGCGGTCTGGGAAATCAAGGAATACTACTACACCACGACCTTCGGTAGCCGGGTGGCCGACGGCGTGTATGAAACCCTGCTTGATGGCATGGAACTCGAGGAACTCGACACGGCCCTTCGAGAACTGGCAGCGGTGGCGGATCGGCCGAGCCACATTCAGCACCTGCTGATGGTCGACGCTCACTTTACCTGGTGGGTCAAAGGACGTTCCTACCTCTGCCGCATCATTGACATGCTGCATATGGGTTACGTCGATGAAGTCCTGTTTGGGAAAGAAGTTGCTTCCCGGATGCCTGACATCGCGAAGCAGTGGGTGGCCGAATATAGGCGTCTGAAGGCGTAGAGTTCGTGCGCGCCGCATCTCCGGCGCATTCTGGCGCCTGGCGGCTGGTCGGTGCCGGACGGGTTCGGTTCGGCATGAGGCTCGGTTTACCTCCGTTTCTTTGTTGCATCCCGCTTCGGCGGATGCCACAATACACGCTCGCGGCACGGCCATACTGTGCAAGGAATTCCGGGCACTGCCCCTCTAGGTCGCATCGTTTCGATGCGTGGGCACGATCAGGTTCAGGTGCAATCCAGGCCAGGTGCTTCTATGCCGATCCCCATTGAATGTCCGCTCTGCGGCCACAAGGGCGCTGTTCCCGATAAGTTCGACAACAAGCAGGTCAAGTGCCCCGAGTGCTGCAACCTGTTCTTCGCCAGTCCGACCGGCGGCCCGCCGCCCAGTTCCTCCAAGTCCGGCGGCAGCC
>JAGVLI010000346.1 GCA_020054355.1 Planctomycetales bacterium
GTTCGCCGGACGGACACGCGCTTCGAGACGGGCACGCCCGTGACGGCGGCCTGGCAGGCGATCGAGTTCACGGCTCCGACCGTTTCGGTGCAGTCGGGCGTTGCCACCCTGAGCGACCTGTCCGCGACCCAGGCGATCGCCGACCTGGCCGGGCCGGAGTTTCTGGTCTTCTCCAGCCGCACGCAACCCTCGGCCGCTTCGCCGGGTGTGGAGAGCAACTACATCACGCGCGGCCGGATCACCTCGCCGACGCAGCTGACCTTCGACCGACTGGCCGACGGCGGCAACGACGTGGAGGCGGCCTGGTTCGTCATCTCCATGCCTGGGGCGGTGGTGCAGTCGGGCGATGCGGCCCTGACCAATGGCGCACTCCCTCCGCCCAATCAATCGTTGGAAATTGACATCGCCATCGACCCCGTGGACCTCGACCGCTCGTTCTCGTTCTTCTCGACCCGTTTGACGGAGCCGGGCGACGCGCGCAAGCTCGACGAAGCTTCGTTGACCGGAATGCTGCTCGACGCGGACACGCTCCGCTTGCAGCGGCTCGGCGGGGCCACGGTCGTGGATGTCGAAACCAGCTGGTTCGTCGTGGAATTACCCGATGACACCATCATCCCAACGATCCTTTCGATTGAGCGAACCGGCGACGAATCGACGGCTGCCGATGCAGTCCGCTATCTGGTGAGGTTCAGCGAGGATGTGCTCGGGCTGGACTTGAACGATTTCCAGCTGACGACCACTGGCGGCGTCACCGACCCGGCTCTCCTGGAAGTGACGGGTGGCGGAATCGTGTATTTCGTGACGGTAGCCACGGGCGCCGGCAGCGGCACGCTCGGCCTGCGCATGGCCGGCGCTCCGTCGATCACGGACCTGGTAGGCAACCAGGTCGCCCCATCGACGGCGGCAGCCGTCTACATCATCGACCGGGGCAGTACCTTCCCCGTGGGGCAAGTGGACGAACCCACGCCGCCGCCTCCGATCGAGCCACCGCCGACCGGCGGTAATGAAACGCTGCCGGAAACTCCGCTGCCGGAGAGCGGCGGCGGCGACGAAGCATCTCCCGGCGAGACCGGAGAAAGCTCCACCGGCTCCGGCGGCAGCGACCCCGCGCCCGAGCCTGTCGGCAATAATGCTCCCGAGGCTGTGCCAGAACCTGCGGAAGCGATCCCCGTCAAGCCCAGGGTCGAAGCCACGACCGAACCGCGCGGCGGGACCACGACGCCGACCAAGCCGGCCAATCCCGCCAACCAGCGGGCAACGGTCCAGGCCGGGTCGCGCGTCGATTTCAGCTTCCTCCGGCAAGCACTCGACGACCAGGGCGGCGGCGGGGGCGGCGGCATGAACGCTCCGACCGGCGTCACCGAGGTGGCGACCGGAATGACCGGGGCCGCTTTGGTGCTGACCGTCGGCTACATCGCCCTGTTCGGCCGCAATGCCATCCTGGTGTGGACGGTGATGATTAACTTGCCGATGTGGCGCGAACTCGATCCGCTGGCCGTCCTGGAATTCTGGGAGAAGAAGGGGCGCGGCGCCCGCGCCGAGCAGGAAGTCGGAGAATTGTTCGACGCCTAGGTTTTCAAGTCGCCAACGCCGCCTGCAAGAGGGCCATCGCCGTGCGTCATCTGTTTCCATTGTTCCGCCTGAGCATCGGCTTCGCCAGCCTGACCGTGGGCATTCTTTGCCTGGCCTTCCTTTTCGGCCTGGTGCCGGATCGCGACCAGGCCGTGCTGGAAGGCCGGAAGTCGCTGAGCGAGAGCCTGGCCATTCATTGCACGGCGGCGGTCCAGCAGAACGAGATCGAAACATTGCGGCAAACGGTGCCGGAAATCGTCCGGCGCAATCCGGACGTGCAATCCGCCGCGCTGCGCAACGTGGCCGGTGAAATCCTGCTGGAAGTCGGCGACCATCAGGCGCACTGGAACGCCGCGCAAGCCGGCCCCAGCGACGCCCAGATGCAAGTGCCCATCGCCTTGAAGGACCAGCGCTGGGGGGACGGTCGAGCTGCGCTTCCGGCCGCTGTTCGGGCAGGGCATCCTGGGGATGCTGACCAGTCCCGCCTATCGGCTGCTCGCGTTCGTCGGCATCGTCGGGACCATCGTTTATTTCGGCTACCTGTGGCGCGTGCTGGGCAAGCTGCTGTCCGGAGATTTTGGCGCTGTGCCCAAGCGCATCCGGGCGACGATGGACACGCTCTCCGAAGGCGTCTTGATCCTCGACCAGCACCAGAACATCGCCCTCGCGAACGACGCCTTCGCCCGGATCGTCGGACAGCCCGCCGAGAAACTGGAAGGGCTGAAGGCTTCCGAGTTGCCCTGGGTCCGGCCCGAGACCGCGGAAGCCGGCGCGACGGCGTTCCCCTGGGAGCAAGCCTTGCAGGGAGTGGATTCGCGGAAGGGCGTGGTCCTCGGCCTGCAAACGGACGCCGTCCGGCCGCGCACGCTGTCGATCAACTCCACGCCGATCGTCGGGCAGGAGGGCAAGACGCGCGGCGTGCTGGCGACCTTCGACAACCTGACGGCCATCGAGAAGAAGAACGCCCACCTGCGCAAGCTGATGCAGGGGCTGAAGCAATCCCGCGCGGAAATCCGCCGCAAGAACCGCCGGCTCAAGCAGCTGGCCCACGAGGACCCGCTGACCGGCTGCCTGAATCGGCGGGCCTTCTTCGCGGAACTCGAAAAGCACTGGCAAGCGGCCCTGCGCTATGGCTACCCGCTGAGCTGCGCGCTGCTGGACGTGGACCAACTCGCCACGATCAACGACCACGACGGCGAACGGGTCGGCGACGAAGTGCTGCGGCATGTCGCGGCTACCTTGAAGGCGACGCTCCGCGCCAGCGACCTGGTCGGCCGCTACGGGGGCGACGAGTTCTGCATCCTGCTGCCGCACATCGACCTCAGATCGGAA